>CAZMWN010000053.1:9684-15041 GCA_964569935.1 uncultured Pirellulales bacterium | reverse complement strand
CCAACCACAGTCACATGTCCGGCAACGCCGCCCTGGCTCGCGACTACAGTCTTGACATAATGTCACAATGGCAACAACAACTCGATTCGACAGCCCGGCCCGTTGATATGTCATTCACGTTGTTTACTGTACCTGAACCATAAAATCTTGCGCCTGGTCATCGGCCTGGAATAAAACAAGGAATCATCAATAACTGGAGATGAGAAAATGAAACGTTCAAGCATCGCATTTCTGTGGATTAGCTGTTTTTTAATGAGTTTGTCGGTTTGGGCATCCGAGGGTGTCCTGGATACGACCTTTCATTCGCCGGACGGATATGTGTTATGGGATGGCGGGTCCGGATATGATCGGGGACGTGATATAGCCCTACAGCAGGATGAGAAGATTCTGGTGACCGGATATATGACCAATGGCACAGACAATGACCTTATGGTAATCTGTTATAACCAGGACGGCACACTTGATACCGGCTTTGGTACGAATGGCGCGTATATCTATGACGGTGGAAACGGTAATGACGGCGGGTATGCGATTGCCGTACAATCTGACAACAAGATCCTGGTGGCTGGTGAATCTTCAAACGGTTCAGACGGCGACGTCATCGTGTTAAGACTTGATACGGACGGGAATCTGGATCCGAACTTCGGATCGAATGGAATAGTCACTTACGACAGTGGCAACGGCTATGATTCGGTTATTGATCTTCTGGTTCAGTCAGATAGCAAGATCGTGATGTGCGGATCCAGCAGTAATGGAACGGATAATGACGTATTAGTTATGCGTTTAAATGCGAACGGTGCTCTGGATACGACCTTCGGTACCAATGGGGTGGCCATTTATGACGGGGGAAACGGTCACGACTTTGGATCGCGCCTTACTGTACAACAAGACGGAGCAATTCTTGTAACCGGAAGCAGTTACAACGGCTCGGACCATGATATTCTGGTTGTCAGATTCAATGCCGACGGTACCTTAGACACAGCCTTTGGAACCAACGGGACCGTTATTTATGACGGCGGGGATTACGACCGGGGATACGGCATTGACACAAATTCCAGTGGGAACATCCTGGTCACCGGCCTTTTGACTAAACCTGACCCAAACAGTACAGACTATGATATTCCTGTTATTTGCTTTAACAACAACGGTAACTTAGACACGAGTTTTGGAAATAATGGGATCGTGCTCTACGATGGTGGCATTAGTGAACAGTGCTATGACTTAATGGTACAGAATGATGACACTATTCTCATCACCGGATATAGCGGCAGCAACATCGGCGGAATATCAGATTGGAGCTTAGTGGTCTTAAAATATACTCAGAACGGTACTTTGGATACGACGTTCGGAACTAATGGCATCTATCAATATGATGCCACGGATAATACGGAATGGGGATATGGCCTGGTCCTGCAAACAGACGGCAAAATCGTTGTCACCGGACAGGCCCATAACGGCACGGATGATGATGTGATTGTCCTGAGATTGACCAACAGCGCCGGCGACAGTAACGAACCCAATGAGCCGAATAGCCCGAGTGATCCTAATACAACCAGCGACCCAAATTCAGTCAGCGATCCCAACCAGGTTATTGATCCGAATAGTCCTGCCGACCCAAATCAAGTGACAGATCCGAATCAGGTCGCTGATCCCAATCAGGTGGTCGACCCGAATCAAGTGACAGATCCGAATCAAGTCTCCGATCCGAATGGGCCTGCGGATCCCAATGAACCTGGCATCGAGCGGGGATATCTCCAGTGGTCGCAACCCCTGCTTCTGATCAATTACGATCCAGACTTTAATGCTCTGCAATCCTTCTGCGGGGGATATACCCCTTCAAAAAGTACGGTGACGGAAACCGGACGCAGGTCCTGGCAGATCGCGGCCGATGACTTCCCTTGTCTCGGACCCATGCCGATAACGCGGATTCGGTGGTGGGGTTCGTACAAGGCATGGACTCAAACCGAACCTCCGGAACTACAGCCTGATGCCTGGCGCATCGGCTTTTGGATACATGAACCGGATGAGTCTGAGGAACCGCCCTTTGTTCAAGTTTTGGTGCATGAATTCGAGATTTCTGCAGACCGCATTGAACGAACTCTTGTTGGCCTGAATACACTTCCAGCCAATAGCCCTGAGACCCTCTTCCAATATGACGTTGCCCTGGAGCCCCATGAATGGTTCCATCCCTTTGAAATTCCCTCCAAGCATGGTGTCTTCTGGATCAGCATTGTGGCTATGTATCCTGAAGGTATATCCAGACAAAATCATTGGGGCTGGTCCACCCGACCGGAGCCGTGGCGTGAACCGGCTCAGAGTTTTGTGCTTTATGACGACGGTCCCACACCGGATGTCACCCTGTGGCCCGGCATATTATATCCGATTACCAGTAATGCGATCTGTGCACAAGAACAGGGCCTTGACATGGCCTTCGAGCTACTGACCGAATCTCCCTGGGTTTGCTGGGATCAACCCTTTATGACGGTTGACGATTGGCTTTGGGCCAGGGATGAGACGTCTATGGCTGTGATCCCTGATGGACATGACCCGACGACTGAATGTGAAGTTGCCGACGACTGGCAATGTGAACGGCCTGGTCCGATTACTGCGATCTCTTGGTATGGGTCATATCTGAGTTATGTGAACGAAGCCTGTGCGTGTGATCAAGTGCCTGATCCGCGCAGGCCGGACTTCTTTATATTATCCATCTTTGAAAATGCAGACCCGGACCAGGCAATGCCCTACGATCATCCGGGTGAAAAAATCTGGGAGTTTGGGACACATGAATTTGAGGAAGTTCTGATCGGTTCCGAATGGCAGCCTGAAGAAGAACCCAATGAAGCCGTCTTTCGCTACACGGCCCGATTACCGGAGCCGGACTGGTTCATTTGCGATGGTACGGCTCGGACTCTGTGGTTCAGTGTGGTTGCTGTGTATGAAGAACCCCTTGATGCAATCCCCTATCAATGGGGCTGGACAACGCGCGCCCATGAATTCGGAGACGGTGCGAAGTGGAAAGACGTTTCTCCCCAGATGAGCATGTCTCCAATATGGTGGCCGGTAAGGGACCCCATGGATCAGGACGTGGACATGTGCTTTACCCTATACACTGTGCCTGCACAGCTTGACCCTATCGCCCATTGGCCGCTGGATGAGGCTTCCGGTGACATTGTCCATGATATAGACAACCGTCACAACGGTGTACTCCATAACGGGAGCTGGACCGAAGGTCGGATCAACGGGGCCCTTGAGTTTAACGGCTCTAATACGTATGTTGATATGGGTGACAGTGACCTGTTGGCCCCCGATGAAATGACTTTGGCCTTGTGGGTGCGACCGGAACACATGGGTGGAGTTCGCTATGTGCTTAACCGAGCGCATGCCGACGATTTCACCGATTATGCCCTCCTGTATCATCTGTCCGGGATGATTGAATTCGTATTCGACGAGCGCGGCTCCGGGCCGGGTTCTGTGATCAGTAATACTCGATTGGCTCAGGAGGAATGGGCGCACGTGGCGGTGACACGTGATCCGGCCCAAGCCAGCGTATTTATCAACGGCCAAATGGAAGGGGCAAAGCCCTGTAGCAATCGATCAACAGGAGAAGGATTCAAACTAACAATCAGTTCACGCCGGGGTCGGACTCGTTTCTTCCACGGCAAAGTTGACGAAGTACGCCTCTACGACCAGGCTCTGCCGGAAGAGGAAATTATCCAATTAGCTGCTGTTCCAGAGTGATAATAAAGTTTGGAGTGAAAAATTGAAACACGGTTAGAGTTTTTTACGCCTTCGCAACCAGTTGACCAAACCGGCGCCAAGAGCACATAGCAAAACAGCGCTTGGGGCGGGAGTCGTGGCAGTTAATCCTGAAACGTTATCATAACCGATCGGCCCAATTAAGTTCGCTGCACCTGTATCCGGATTAAGTGTGTAGAGTGTATCATTAAGCGCAGCATAAAGCGTGCCATCCGAGGCGAATGTTAAACCACCCAGAAAGGTTTGAGATGTATCGCCGGTTGGCCCTACCAGTGTAACATCGGCGTTCGTCTGGTCTATAATATACAGCTCGCAGGAAGTTTGACTCAAACCATACAAAAGACCACCTGCATTGAAACCAAGTCCATCTATACAGATGTCCATAGGACCGACCATTGTCGAGCTGGGGATATCCGGATCAAAACTCCATAAAATCCCCGTCGAACTCATACTTCGAGTCATAAAACCAATGCCGTCGTCACGGAATGCAATACTGCCTTCCCCCATAGTAGCAATGCCAATGTCAATCGTTGTTAAAGTGTGCCCGGTTGCAGGATCCAGCCGTCGTAGTCTGTCTGCGTTCTGGTCAAACGTATAGATCGCTTCACCTCTGCTCGAAAGACCTAATCCATTCATCGATGTGTCTAACATTCCAATGAGTGTTCCGGCACCGGTAGCCGGATTGATAGAAAGCAATTCTTCATCGAAAGTAATAGCATATAAAAAATCCGCCCGGACAAAACTTGTGGACATCAGATTCAGCATCAACGCTAAAGCAGTAAACAGTCTAACTTTCTTTATATATTTTCTCATCCTTGTAGAAAAATTGATTGCAAAAGGGCTTAATTTTGAAATTGGATGAACAGCACACAAGATGTTCGACTCAGAGAATCTCTCGGCAGGTAAATAAAAACCACTCCTCCTTACCATGCGATATCACCTTCCTCCAACTTCACACAACACCCTATCGCTTTTTGACAGTGAACCGAAATTTATAAACTTACTATAACTATTCGATCGGTGAAAACATCTGGCTTAGTTTGCATACTGATAATTGATAGACTGTGCTTTTGTCAAGCACAATGTCCACAATTTTTACCGATTTTGATATTTACAAATGAAATTTAGAGTTAAGTCATAATTCACCATCACATACAAACTTAGGGATTGTTTATTAAAGGTGCAATTTCTAAGCGGCTATTGCAAGCCGGGCAAAAGTCGAGTATTCTGATGTATAATCGGCACCTGTGGATAATATTAAAAAGACTAAATACTATTATGGAGTGAACAAATATGAGTTTATTCAACTATTTCGAGAAAACGAAGGGCCTCGGCATTTTGGCTACCGCCGATTCCGATGGTATGGTCGATCTGGCCCTTTATGCCAGGCCGGAAGTTATTGACGAATCAACAATTGCTTTTATCATGCGGGAGCGTCTCAGTCACCAGAACCTCAAATCCAATCCGCATGCTGCATATATGTTCATAGAACAGGGCGAAGGATATGTCGGTAAAAGATTGTATCTGACCAAAATACGAGAGGAAACAAACACCTCTTTAGTGGAAAAAATTATCAGAAAAAAACCGGAGATTAGTCCCCC
>CAZMWN010000053.1:0-9674 GCA_964569935.1 uncultured Pirellulales bacterium | reverse complement strand
ATACCTCGTGATTTTTCAGGTAGACAATATCTGGCCGCTCGTCGGCGAAAAAAAATAGTCGTACAGGCAATAAATTGATAATCGACAATTGAAAAACGCAATACCGCCCCAGACTTAATCCCTACTCCGTTCCGTATTCCTCGGCCTGATGTCGGACAATCTTGCCGTCGATCATATAAATAACATCTTCTGCAATATTAGTTGCATGGTCGGCTATCCGCTCCAGGTGACGTGAGACCGACAAAAGATGAATCAGGGAAGATATCTGTTCGGGATGTTTTTGAATCGATTCCTGAATTTTGAGGTACATCTGACGATTGATACCATCAACTTCGTCGTCATCGGCACAGACTTCATGGGCAAGTTCGGAACTCATGTTCACCAGTGCATCCAGACTCTTATTCAACATAGCTTCCGTCTTTTTACTCATTTGGGAAAAATCAAAATATACTCGTACCGGAGGTTGAGAGGCAAGAAAGGCTGATCTTTCGGCGATATTGACTGCCAGATCCCCGATACGCTCAAGGTCACTATTAATTTTTAAGACCGCCACAATAAAACGAAGATCAATCGCTACCGGCTGATGCAATGCGAGTATCTTCAAGCACTCCTCCTCAACTTCTACCTCTGTATGGTCTATTTCAATATCTTCTTCAATTATTTTCTGAGCCAAAGCTGTGTCTCGTTCCTCGATGGAGCGTATAGCCTCATGAACTGCAGTCTCGATTCTCGCCCCGAGACTCAGGATGTTCTTTTTTAAATTCTCAATTTCACGCTGTAAATGCTTGGGCATTATTCGATTCCTCACCTATTGATATCTGTTTTAACCACATCAACCAAACCTTCCTGTCACATAATCTTCGGTTTGCTTTTTGCCCGGATTCCGGAAAATCTTCGTTGTTGTGTCGTATTCGATCAATTCTCCAAGGCAAAAAAATGCCGTACGTTCACTGACTCTTGCGGCCTGCTGCATATTATGGGTAACAATTACTATCGTATAATCGCTTCGCAAGCTGTCTATCAGGTCTTCAATTTTCCCTGTTGCGATCGGGTCCAGAGCAGAGCACGGTTCATCCATCAAAAGGACATTCGGCTTTGTCGCCAAGGCTCTGGCGATACATAGACGCTGCTGCTGGCCGCCGGAAAAGGCCAATGCCGATTTTTTCAAATCATCCTTAACTTCCTCCCATAGCGCTGCCGCTCGCAGACTTTCCTCCACGACTTGCTGCAAATCACCACGTTTTGTAATCCCCTGTAATCTCGGCCCGTATGCGACATTGTCAAAAATAGTTTTTGGAAACGGATTGGGTTTTTGAAAAACCATTCCAACCTGTTGCCGCAGATTGACCAAGTTGATTTGTTTATCGTAAATATCCTGTCCGTTAACAAACATTTTTCCTTCGACACGGATATTCGGAATAAGGTCATTGATGCGGTTGATACTTCGTATAAAAGTACTTTTGCCGCATCCGCTTGGCCCAATGATGGCGGTAACCGCACAGGGATAGACTTCCATCGAGATATTTTTGACACCCATTTTCGTGCCGTAATAAAAACTGAAATTTTCAGCTTTTATAACTGCACACGCACACTCCTGGGCCGGCTTCGCTTCTTCTACAGATTTACCTGCATTGTTCTCTTTCAATCCCTGCATAGCCTCCCGTTTACTGCGTTTTTCTTCCAGGGCCCTTACTGATGATGACAACATCTTAGCATTCCCGTTTTCCATTACAAATATTTTCTCTCAGATAAGGTTATTCTCACTGGCCTTTTAACCGTTTAAAAACTCTTGAACGCAGGATAATTGCAAACGCGTTCATACATAAAATCAACACAACGAGCGTGACAACCATCCCGTATTGATTGTGCGGCACCTGAGCTGCCAGCTTATCCGCAACCGCCATGTCCCAACTTCCATAGGAAAGTGTACGCGTTGTCTGAAAGAGCGACTTCGGGACAGGCCCTACGGCAATCCCCGCTGTAAACAATATTGGAGCGGTCTCCCCCGCCACCCTGCTCAGACTCAATATAACACCGGTTAATATCCCCGGAAGTGCCGCCGGTAGTGTCACTGTCATAAACGTTCTGAATCCGCTGGCTCCAAGAGCTAACGATGCCTCTTTATAAGTTTGAGGGACTGTCCGAATCGCCTCTTCACTCGAACGTATCATTACCGGCAATGTCAAAACTGCAAGTGTCAGAGAACCGGCAAGAATACATGGTTTCGAAGGCCCTCCAAACAAGGGAATGAAAAATAATACAAAGAAAGCCATGCCGAATAATCCGAAAACAATGCTGGGAACACCTGCCAGTGTATTGATACATATGCGGATAATCCTGATTACTGGGCCTTCCCGTGTGCATTCTGTCAGATATGCAGCACTAACAACTCCAAACGGGACAACAAAAATCATACTCAGAAGCGTTAAAAGCAACGTCCCTAAAATCTCCGGACCTATTCCGCCGAAATAGTGACCGGGCGTGCTGTCATCAAGAAAATATCGCCAGTAAAAAATCCGCTTCGGCAGAAGCATTTTTTCAAGATTGTCCCCAACATATCCAAACAAAGGCTCCAATTCAGTCCCGGCAAATTGTTCGGCTCGAGAAGTTTCTATTCTCACTAAAGACTTGCCTGATTCCGCCGTAAGGTGTCCTCTATGGGACTGTTTTACCCACTGCTCTTCCCAGTGTAATCTATGCAGCAATTTTTTTGCCTGATCCCATCGAGTCGCGCCATATCGAAATTGAGCCAGAGCAGGTGTATCTTCGTCCGGCCCCGGACCAAGTAATTCTCTTATAATCTGCTCTAACTCGGCCAGCTCATGGGCATATTCTTCCCTTTTGTCTAAATCAGTCGCGGCCGCGGCCTGCTGATATTGCCTTGCCAATCGAAAATATTCACTTGCAGCCGTCCCGGCAAAACGCTCATCATTTTCATATTGTAAAACATATTCAATATGCTGTTTTATTTGCTCTGTCTCTGTGCTCGCAAAGGCTTCTGCAAGCCTTTTGCGAATGTCCTTGCTCAATGAACGCAGGGCAGTATATTGCTCGCGAGGTATTTCTTTGAGCTGAAGCTCTTTACTAAAATTCCTGTGAATATCTTTGACTTTATCCGTTAGCTGTTCTGTATCTACGCCACTTTTAAATTTTTCAATTATCTCATACACAACCACCCGAACCGCTTTACTCTGTTCGGTTTCCGCTCGAACTTTTGAATAGTCTCCATGGCCGAATTCGGCCAATTGCATCTTTCTGAATTCAACAGTGCCTCTGAAAAAAACCGCACTAAATCCTCGCCGGAGCATCGGGCCGAGTATAACAAATAATACAGCAACTAAAAGAAGAACGGAAAGCCCTGTTATAACCGTGAATATCTTGTCGAAAATTATGCGGCGATTCGCTTTCATTTAAGACTTCCCTAACGATTTCCTGGCCCGTGTTAAAAAATATTCACTTACGAGATTCAACAACAGAGTCATCACAAGCAGTAAAAGCCCAATAGCAAAAAGCGCCCTGTAATGGTCCGAACCTTTTTCCGTCTCACCCATATCCCCGGCAATTGTCGCTGTCATTGTCCGAACCGACTGAGAGACGTCCCACCACGGATGTGGTACCTGGCTGGCGTTACCCGATGCCATCCAAACAACCATCGTTTCCCCTATCGCCCGCATCATACCTAAAACTATTGCAGCAATAATCCCGCTGTGCGCCGCAGGGATGACCACTTTGAACATCGTCTCAATCCGCGTGGCTCCAAGTCCGTACGATGCTTCTCTCAATTCCCTGCCCGTCGCTGAAATCGAATCTTCCGCCACGCTGATTATCGTTGGAAGCGCCATAATGGAAAGCAGCAGGGACGCATTCAAAGCGTTGGTCCCGGTTGCGAAACCGAGATGCTTCTGCAGCCATGGTGCCAGGACTAAAACAGCAAAAAAGCCGTAAGCGACCGAAGGAATCGCCGCCAGAATCTCTATGATTGGTTTTACAATGTTTCGTATTTTAAATGGAACGATGTCACTTAAGAACACCGCAGCCAATACACCAATCGGGACTGAAAACACAAGAGCGGCCGCAGTCACATATACCGAGCCGACAATCAATGCCAGGGCGCCAAATTCAGGTGCACCATGTGCTTCGGGATACCAGGCCGTGCTGGTTAGAAACTCAACGATACTGAATTTGCCCAAAAAGGGAAATGCTTCAAGAATTACAAATAGAAAAATCAAAAAGACGGCTAAAACCGAAGTGAAGGTCAAAGCAAAAAGGATCAGGCGCCCAATGTGTCTGAATAAAAATCCCTTGACGTCCTGTCCAAACGTAAGAACCAGCGGCTGCTCAAATCCGGCCGCTGGCTGCAATGTCTGCTCTGTATTGTTGACATTCATCCTGATTTTACATCTTATATAAGATTCAAATATCTCAGTAGTTAGTTATAGCGACAAAACCTTTGTCCTCAACCACTTCCTGGCCTCTTTCGGTCAAATGGAAAGTTACAAACTTGTGAGCCATCGAGCCAAGCTCTGGATAACCGTTTGTAAACATGAATAAAGGTCTCGATACCGGATACTTCCCACTCATTATCGTCTGCACCGATGGCTTCACCCCATCCAGAGTTACAGCTTTAACACCTGTTTGGATAAAACCGTAGCCGACGTAACCAATCGCCCCTCTGGTGTTTTTCACTCTTGCGAAAGCCTGGGGATTTGTACTGACGTATTCAACGCTCGATGCCATCTTTGCATTCTTCATTATGAAACTCTCAAAGGTATCATATGTACCCGATGCCGTATCCCGGCTGATAACCACGATTGGATTATCCGGCCCACCCAGTTCTTTCCAGTTCTTGATTTTACCCAGATAAATATTCCGAACCTGCTCGGTCGTCAGGGAACCGACCGGATTCGATGGATGAACCACTACGCAAACACCATCCATCGCTACTACATGAGCAACCGGAAATACGTCCTTGGCAATGGCATCTTTGAATTCCTTATCCTTCATAAAACGGCTCATAGTTGCAATATCACAACGACCGTCAATAAGTGCCGCCGCCCCTGTACCGCTGCCGCTTTTATTGACCGTAATTGTAACATCCGGATACATATCTTTAAATACCTCAGTGAAACCATCCGCGATAGGACCTACCGTCGTAGAGCCCTCAATGTGAAGCTTCTCGGCAGCAACGGCATCGGCAACCACAACTAAAACCAACATTGTCAATCCACACACAATTAATTTCTTCATCATCATTTTACTCCTTAACAGACTTCCCTTAAAAATATACGCTCATTATATTCAAGAATTGTTAGAGAAATGTTAGATTTACGTTAGCATTACTTTAGAACTTTAATATTATGTCACACTGCAATCTTCGGTAATCTAAATCACGACCTGCGCTGCCTGTATCGTCTTCATTGTGGAAGTATGTCGTAGCGGCCTGTACATTCTTAGCTAATTGGTATTTAAGGCCTATTCTATGGCCTCTGCCGTCAGTCCCGCCGCCAATGAAGTCCGAATCGCTCATAGCACCAACAACCGCATCCGCTTCAAGCACTCTGTAATCGTAAGAGACTTCCCAGGAGCCGGGATCTTTGGCTTTGTTAAGTTTACTGCCGACAAGCCAGCCCGTGTCTCTATCGGTTGACGCAACAAGATTTTGGACCCAGTCACCATAAAAAGTCACCGGCATTGAGTCGCATTTGAAGCCATATTCACCGAATATTTCAAGAATGTCATAATCGCTCGCAAATAAACCCCCGGCTGATGTATTGCCGAAAAAGCTACCAGGAGAAGTCCATGTACTTTTAAGGTCGCCACTGCCTTGTATGTTCCCATAATCCCAGTAACTTGCACCGCCAATAAAGTAATCGGAATTATCCATCTTATGTTTGATATATGTCTGTGCGCCCCATAGCGAAGTATCAACTCCGCTGGAACTCTCATCCACCCAGAATCCGCCGCCATTGAAAAACAACTGGTCCCCATTATTGAGCGGTTTACTGAGTTGTACCGCCAGACCTTCAGGATTAAGGTCGCCATCCCATACAAGCTGATTTTTACCAACTTTGTAAAAGGGATTCTTTATCTTTCCACCGACTACATTTAATCCTTCCATTGCCTTCGGATGCCAGTTAAAGTAAGCGAGGTCCAGCCAGAAATCCTTGCTGGAAAAGCTGTCTTCCAGGTCCTGGTTCGCAGAAACCGGGTCTTTCGAACCGCTGGCAAGTCTAAATGCAAGATCCCATTCATTATTAACTATCGCTTCCAGCATCAATCGCGCGCGAATCCGATGACGGTCAGATCCGTTCTTCCACCCTACGGTGGTAGTTCCCGTCTCCTCGTCAATATGTTCATGACGATACCTGAGGTCACCGGATATCTTGATTTTCTCAAGCCATTTCAAACCATCGGGCAGACCGACGGCAGGCTTCTCCAGCTTCTGCTGAGCCTCGAGCTGCATAATCCTGTTTTCGAGCTCGGTGGTCTTCTCCTTGTGCTTCTCAAGTTGATGCTTGAGCTCATCGACCTCATCGGCTCTTGCCGTTGTAACCGACCATAAACAAAGCATGATGGTTACACCCATCAGATATACAATCCCTTTCCTCATTTTGTCCTTTCCCATTTGTGCATCTCCAAAAATACTTCCTTACATGCCAGCGCTATCCCAAGCCAACCCCAGGTAGCGACTTTCCGAACCGTTATAGAAAATACCCAGGGATTGTTAGGCAAATATCAGGTTCACGTTAAAATTATGTTAATATTAACAATTTCAAGCACCAATTTTACAGCAAGCGTAATAAATTATCGAATTGTTATAGAATCATCGGTGGTTTTAATCAGCAGGCAAATGCATTGTAAATGTGCTACCGGCACCGATTGTGCTTTGAACCGTGACATATCCACCGTGTACTTCGGCAATATGCTTGACGATAGCTAATCCGAGTCCCGTTCCGCCCAGCTTGCGGCTGCGGCTTTTATCAACAACATAAAAACGCTCGAATATCCGTTCATGATATTTCTTAGCAATACCACAGCCGTTATCTTTAACCGAAATCGCTATCATTTCATCTGCTTTATGCACCCGTATTTGTATCTGAGCCCCCGGTTCGCTGTACTTGATGGCATTGTCAACAAGGTTCAATACCGCCTGCTCAAGCAGGGCCGTATTCATTTTTGCCTGAATGCCCTTATCGCAATCCAAATCAATTGTAATATTTTTCTCCTCGGCTTTTATCAAAGACATCTCGATTACCGAGACGAGTACGGGCTGTACGGGTCCCTTCTCAAAAGCAATCTTCCTTTGGTCACCGCCCTCTTCCAAACTGGAAAGTGTCAGTAAATCCTCGACAATAGCGTTGAGCCGGTCGGAATGCCTGGCAATAATTTGAAGAAACCGTTCAGCTTCTTTCGGCTCTGTTATAGCGCCCTCCTGTAATGTTTCTACAAAACCTTTGATTGAAGTGATAGGAGTTCTGAGTTCGTGTGATACATTAGCCACAAAATCGCGTCGGAGATTCTCCAGGCGACGCAAACGGGTCATATCACTAAGGACGATAACAGCTCCACTTCTGTTACCCTGACCGTCTGTCAGTCCGGCACCATCGAGCCGAATGATTCGCTCCCCCTGACCGGATAAAATAATATCAGTTTCGCCCGGATTTTCTTCACTTAAGATATTCTGTACATATTTTTGCAAATCAGGATTGCGGATTACTTCCTCGACATTAAGTCCCTGAGCTTTCGTCTGGTCAATGCCGAGAAAATTTGCCGCCGCTTTATTCACACTTACAATATGACCTCTCGAATCAACCGCCAGAACACCCTCAACCATACTCGAAAGAATCGCTTCCGATTCATTTCGCTGCTTGGTTATCATCTCAAACCTGTTGTGCAGTTGCCGGGCCATTTCATTTAAAGCAAGGGCAAGCTCAGCAAGCTCAATTTGCTTCGGCACAGGGACTCGCAGATTAAGCTCGCCTGCTGCAAACCGCTGGGCCGTATCTTTCATCTGTTCAATCGGTCGGCTTATTCTTCGGGAAATCACCAGGCTGATACCCGCCGCAAAAATCGCTATAAGCAAAACGCTCAGAATAATCTTGTTATATATACTTTTAAGCTCTTTATTGATTGCTGTCGCCGGGATAGCTGTTCGTACAATTGCCAGGATTTTTCCTTGTTCTTCTACCGGCACCGCCAGGTACATCATTTTCTCGCCAATTGTACTGCTGAATCTCAAAGACCTGCCCATCCCTTTTTCAAGAGCATCCTTGACCTCCGGACGATCACTATGATTTTCCATCTTCTCCGGACTCTCATCGGAATCAGCGATAACCCGGCCGTCAGGCAGGATAACAGTAATTCTTGTCGAGCTGCTCCGGCCCAGTATCTTCGATAGTTCATTGATTCCCTTGAAGTCTAATTGTCCAAGTCTCGGGTGGATTTGCTGTTCAATCAGGCGGGCACGTGCCTGAAGGTCGTCTGCGACCTGGTCGTAATAGAACTCCGGCAATAATTGGGACAAATACCCGGTGATGATTAATAATGCTACAACCGTCATCAGTAAATAGGCTGGAAAAAGCTGCCACAATAAACGTCTATGAGACATTGATTAGTCCTTAAAACGGTAGCCGACCCCTCTGACTGTTTCTATATAATTGCCACATGAGCCTAACTTCCTGCGCAGAGATACTATTTGCACATCCACCGCCCTGTCTGTAACAAGATAATCATCCCCATGGACAGAGTCAATAATTTGATATCGGGTAAAGACCAGCCCTGGACGTTTGGCCAGGGCATAAAGAATATTGAACTCCGTAAATGTAAGTGTCACCGGCTTTCCCTTGACAAGCACCTCACGACGGGCGGGATTGATTGTCAACTCGCGTATTTTTATGGGCGGCCGTTCCAAATCCCGGCTTATCGTCCTGTGCAGAATTCTGCGAATTCTCGCCGTCAGCACCTTCGGACTAAAAGGCTTGGTCACATAGTCATCGGCTCCAAGCTCAAGGCCGGTGACAATGTCCGTCTCCTCGCCTTTGGCTGTGAGCATGATAATGGGAATGCCCTCGGTCTTGATATCGCTTTTTAATTTCCTGCAAACTTCCAGGCCGTCAATGCCGGGGAGCATTAAATCCAATATTATCAAATCAGGTGTTTTCCCCCTGGCCTCGGTAATTGCTTCCTCGCCGGAAGTCGCTGTGACGACTTTATAGCCGTTTTTATCGAGATTATACCTGATTAGTTCGAGGACATCTTCCTCGTCATCAACTATGAGAATACATTCATTCGCCATGGTTCTTATCTCGTATTTATAACCAATTTATGAATATAGTGATATATTTATGTTAGCATATTGTTATTGTATTGTTAAAGTTTTATAAGCTTTCTACCGTTAAGTTCGATTACCCAATTTTTACATAAAAGCCAAACATCCTAAAAGAAATCCATCAATGACCAATGCCGTAGGAGAAATTCCAATTTTCCGGCCAAGGGATCTGACGATGTTACATAAAGAGAAAGACGAGGAATATATAATGAACAAGGAAATGAACGGAGCAGGAGGGATTCCGGCCTTCGGCCTAGAACCCAAATCTACTTCGCAGATTTCCATAGGGGCTCTGCCCCTCTGGCGTCCCCTTCGACTTCGCTCCGGGTCCTGTCACCCCGACGAC
>CAZMWN010000052.1:9163-15222 GCA_964569935.1 uncultured Pirellulales bacterium | reverse complement strand
CAAGCTTTTGGTCGTCTCCAAAAAGAATATTTTCTACAATGTAATTACGAATCTCATTTTGTATTTTCATACTATTTCGTCCTTCGTTGAACTAAACTTTCATAACAACTTGAAGCATCACCTCGGACTCCTCAAACAATTATTGACATATGTCCACATTCGATATGATGTGGTCCATAAGGATTAAATTTACCATGTACTGATGATTCTATGTTAAAAATTTTACAGCTTTATTGAAAAAGACAATGTTAATATAAAGCACATTCTCAAAATACAATCGTGGAATGTACTTCTTTATAAACTAAATCCATTCAATGCTAACCTCCCCATCCATTACACAAAGAATTTGTCGTCTATCAAGTGCCATAAATAAACCAGCAGAAACTTATATCTCCAGCAGAAGTTGTTATAAAATATTTGCTATCTTATAATGAACATAGCTCTGATTCGATCTTTTATCAAATGCCATATCGATAGTTGACTTGTGAGTCGCATACTTGTGTTGTGATCATTTACATCAGTTATTTTATCATGCTGTCTGTTCTCACATAGGCAGTTGAAAACACATGTTGTTTTTAAGATATCAATGATACGTGATACACTCCTGTCGCGGCCAAAATGGTGTTCGTAATACTGCTTAGCTCTTTTTCCCATGCATTGACGAAGATTATTTGACTTGATCAACTGCATCAAAACTTCTTTAGCACGGTTGATATCTCCTGGTTCGATCACGAAGCCAGATTTACTGTCGATCAAGATCCGGCCGACCTCACAATCAACAGGACCAATGAATAGTGAGGGACGCTCGGCCGCTAATGTACTATAGATTTTACTAGGCACAAGCAGACCCTGTGTACCAGGTTTTTGGCAGATAACATGAATATCACCTGTGACCAGCAACTCTGCAAGTTTGTATAGCGGGACAGGAGGGAGGAACTCGATGTTTTTTAAGTTCAACTCCAATGCTAATTTCTTGAATCTAGGAAGAGCTTTGCCACTTCCAACGATACGGACTCTTAAATCACCATCCTCATTGAGCTGGGCCACAGCCCGAAGAAGAGTATCAAGATCCTGACCGATACCTATATTGCCTGAATAAAGAAGAGTCACCATGAAATTATATGCATCTCAAATATAATTATCTTATGAATTGCCTGGGAATACCACCTCACTCGGCACCCAGTTGTGGACGGTGTAAAGTGTCTCAGTTCGTGCACCGGCATATTCTAAGTGCTTTGTCATGACTTCGCCAAGTGAGATTACGGCAGAGGCATTACGAAAAAGTAGATTATTAAGCCTTGTCAGCAAATGGTAGAGTACCGATTTGCGATCCAGAACATCATATGCTGCAGCAATTTCCGGATAGACGTCCATAACCCAGATTACGTTCCGCGATCCTCTAAGCTTACTAATTATAAGGCCGATCAACGAAATGAACGGAGGTGTGGTTAGTGAAACACACACATCTGGCTTAGACAACCTAAATGCTCGCCACATTATACCTAAGTAGAACAAAAAATAATCAATAGTTCGACCTAACAATTTCTCACGACCAAAGCCTATCGTGAAAACTCGATGGACATGGACACCATCTGTATGCTCCTTGGGATCTAAAGTTAATCTCCCCCCTTCATATCGACAACGACTACAGATTACGTGTACCTCATGACCACGTTGGACCAATTCCGACGCTAAGTCAGCCAATAATTGGCCCGTAGCAGCTATATCCGGTTTATAAAACTGATTTAAAAACAGAATTCTCATATTTAACCTACAATGTCTAAGATATTTTTCACTATTTATTGCTTCCAAAAATCATCTCTCAAACCGGCAATCCTTTCTCTCTCCGGCGTAGCTCCTTGACCTTACAGCAGATCATATATTCATAAATCGCTTGCAAAATGCAATACGTCAAACCTGCCCTGCCGTCGAGGAATCCTGCGCGGAGCAAGTACATATACACGAACTTCGCAAACGGCCGGCCGGGAATTCTAAAGGAAAGCTGTTTCAATGCTCTCCTTTGGATAATAGGACCGCTGCTGAAGACCTCACTCGGCTTAAAATCGCCGTTACGAAGCGACTTGAGTGTTTCTTCCGCTTCATAGTTACTGTATTTATTATGCTTTTCGAACCAGGCGTAGAAACCTTTGTTGAAGCTATAATGGTAAAAGTGGCTCTGCAGGAAACCAACGGGGCCGTCAATAATGGCGACCGGATTAGCCTCACGCTCCCATCTGATTTTGTTTGATTTAAAGAGCCGGGCGATCCAGGATGGATACATGGAGCTGTGTTTTATCCAGCGATTCATGAACATGTTCTTGAAGCGTACTCGAAACGCAACCTCCGGATGATCTTTCTCAGAAGTCACCTTGAGAATCTCATCACGCAACTCGGATGACACAATCTCATCCGCATCCGAGTAATATACCCATGGGTACCTAAATTCGATATTCTCAACTGCCCAATTCTGATTGTTAGCTCTACCATCATACGGCCTCTGGTAGAATCGACAGCCGAACGATCTGGCTATCTTCTCGGTACCGTCCGAACTGATTGAATCGAGCACTACGATATCGTCTGACCATGATACACTTTCCAAACACCTCGGAAGATTCACTTCCTCATTTAACGTTTGGATGAATATTGAAATGCGCATCTATACTGACCCTATTACCTCGGAAACATCAATAACATACATTTGTCTTGACCCATCCATGGCGGAGTCGATGCAGATCTTTGTTCCATCACGGTTGAACCTTGGGTGTAGATCCACTCTTAATGGCCCATGTAGAGCCTTAGGTGTGGGAAAACGACCAATCTCCAAAACTGCTTCTTTATGAATATCATATAGAAATAATGGTAGTCGGTTCATTGAATCGGTGTATCCATCAGTAAGAATCCACTTTCTATTAGGTGAAAAGGTACAATGACCATCGGAAGCAAGCTTTCCAAAAGCAAAACGCTCGACAGTACCATTAACCTTGTCTTCAATTATGTAGAAAGAATCACCAATTACTTTCTGCATCAGAATGCGGGGCTTACCCATCGCATAATAAATTGGCTTGAGACATCGCCGAGCACGCATCATAAAAAGACTTGGCTTGCGTTTGACATCCCCAAGTATCTTCCTTTTGCCTGCCCATGTCAGAATTGCTGTATCGTCTTTCCAGCTGTAATGTGAAACCATACCTTTAAAAAGTAGTCGTAAATCACTACCATCCAAATTGGCCGTCAGCAATCTGCTGTGCATTATTTTGTCACCTCGCAGGAACCTGTGAAGGAAACAAAAACGTCTGCCAGACGGATTGAACATCATATGATTGACCCAGTGTTTCGCTCCTTCTCCCATAGGATAGTAATCAACAGCAGCCGCTTGAGCAATGGAGATGATAAGCTTGGTCGTCCCAGTCTGCAAATCAATAATATAAATACCATCATCTTCCGGACATAAAACGTTGTGCCATCTATCTTCAAGCCCTGAAATGCCGTATTCTTTCCTCATATCAAAGAGTCGTGCATAGTTGAGCGAAAGAGCATATCGTCCCGAAGGACTTACCGTGTAGATAGGTGTTTCTATAATGTGCTTCTCACATGTGACAAGGTCGAGAATCACAGTAATTAATTGGCCTTCTTGTCGATCATTATATACGACTTTTTCTTCGTCGGACAGACATTGCAACTGTGACCCTTGTTGCCAATTCCAAGCTGTCGTGTCAGCAATCTTCACGAACTCGCTTCCGCCATTTGGGCTAATATAGCCTATCTCAGCATGGTCGTTCGGATTCGGGAAGCGATCAACAAAGTTCGTCCGGTGCATCAAAATTCTGTCGCCCTTTTTATTCCAGGGACATTTATCGTAGTAGCCGAAGAAATAGTGATATTTATCTCTATAACCCGGTGTTATCCGATAGACTGCACACTCAACTTTTTTCACGCTGCCTGTCTTGTTTTATCAATCTTTTTTTGATCGGTTTAGCGGGATTGCCCACACACACTTTCCACGGAGGAAGGTCTTTGTATACCGATGATCTGGCTCCCACAACGGTTCCTTCGCCGATTGTGACCCCTGGCCCTATAAAGACATCCATTGCAATCCATGCTTGGTCACCGACATTGATAGGCAGTGAATACAGAGTGAAGTACCTGTCCTCGTGGTCATGTGTCGCAGAGCATAAGTAAGAATATTGCGAGACGGTTGCCTGCCTTCCGATGTGAATATGTCCCGTCGAATAGCAAATAGTATGGGGTCCGAGTGTTGCATAATCATCCATGGTCAGATTCCACGGCATTGTTATGACTGCTGATTGCGAAACTCTCGCTTTTGAAGACACCTTTCCTCCGAAACATCTCAACAGAAAGGCCCTCCACCTCCGGCAGGGATTTGGAGAGAATCTAAAGAGGGTATAATATACCATTGCCCATAACACCCTGCGGAGCTTGATTTGTAACGAGAATGGGCTCGGTTTATCGCTTATATCAATATGCTGCATTTACTCCAACCTCACGGATTCCGGCTTGGGACTCTGTCCAAGGACCCATTTGTAAACATCCACTATCTCTGCTGCGATCTTCGGCCAAGAGTACTGACTTTTTACAAGCTCAAGGCCATTTCGGCCCATATCTTTTCTCATATCTTCGGACAAACCGAAAAAAAACCTGAGCCTTTCAGTAATTGATTCAACATCCGGACGAATGTCGAGTGCCGCATCAGCATCGAAACCCTTCGGTATGTTACACTGTCTAGTCATAATCACCGGCAGTCCATAAGACCAAGCCTCCAGCACGGACATCGGTAATCCTTCACTAAAGGAAGGCAGGATAAAGGCCTTCGCCGCACGAAATGCAGCATCCTTATCGCTATCGTATAATGGCCCAGTGAAAGTAACTTCTGTCCCAAGATTCATTTCGTCTGCGAGCTGTTTGAGTTTTTCCTCATGACCAACTTGGCTCCAGCCAGCAATGACAAGATGCCATTGTTTAAGCTCATCTTGTTTGTTAGCTTTAAGAATACCCCATGCCCTGATAAGGTTCTCCAGACCTTTCTTAGGATGAATTCTACCGATAAACAGCATTACATTCTTATCTGTACCAATCTGCGGATTCCAGGGAGGGGGATTTTGTCCTGCCTGCAGGTTTGGAAGATCAATCCCATTAGGTATAAGACAAACGGGATTCTTTAGGTTGTAATCCCTTATGCTTTGATACTCTGATTCACATAATGCGTGAATACACGTAGCAGAATGTAAGTTACGATTCCCATAAAACCAGCCGGCAATCTTCTTCTTCCACGCAGAGTTCTTCAATGCCCAGGGATCAAGCATCCCTCTTGGGGATATAACAAGGGGACGACCTGTATGCCTCTGCCAAACCAATGATGCATATGCCGTATATGTCCAAATACCATGAAGATGCAACAAATCAACATCAGTATTCAGTATAGTCTTTTTCAAACTTGGAGACAAGGCATAACCAACAAGGTTTAACGGCGTAAAAATTTTAGGCATAAGCGGAGCCCATTTATGCATATCCACATCTGTGAAGTCGTCTCTGAATGAGAAAACGGTCACTTTGCTTTGACTAACAGCAGTAATGCTTATAGAGAATCTCCTAACACTCGTATAGAAACCACCAGCGTTACGAGATACTGATCCTGTTAATACACCTATTTCAACCAATTTGTGGAAAATCAAATAAAAAATTCAGTTAGAAGAAGCACAACTAGACACAACCTGTGCTTTTTGATTTTTGCTTAAATAATGTCCGAGGACAAACATTTCCCATGCCCTACTCCACATAGGACTTCTCATCTCTCGGCAAAATGCGTTCCAAATAGAATCCACGCCGCTAGGATCTATTATCCCGGACATCTTGAGGTTATCGATCGATTCATAGCAAATATCTTTCAAAGGTCCACACATCCAGTTTGCTATTGGAAGCATAAATCCCTTTTTTCTGTGACCGAGTACTTCGATACTCAGATGGGGACTCATCGCTTGCCGTAGAAGATGTTTGTTTGCTTTTCTATCTGGCAGTCTTATGTGACCCGGCATCCTATAGAG
>CAZMWN010000052.1:0-9153 GCA_964569935.1 uncultured Pirellulales bacterium | reverse complement strand
GTAATTGAATTACTTGTTTATCCAAAAAAGGTACCCGTATCTCCAAACCGTGCGCCATCCCAAAACAGTCTCCATCTCTAAGCAGCATGTTTCCCAAATAGAAATGGGACTCTAGAACAGAAACGGCAGCAATAGAATCTTTAAATTGCAAATTCACCCCATTAACTTCTTCAGGAAGCATATAGTCTTCGTTTAATCCTACAGCGAGTGGCGAGAAGCCTAAAGCCCGCATCTGAGAATCTGAAATTGTCCTGCGTCGGCGTAGGTACAAGGATGTAAGAGATCCATTTGAAATCATCATATCTGTAGTCTTTTCTCTCGCTGACAATGGCTTTCCAACTGTAGCTAAGAAAGCTAATAGCTTTCTGGCTCGTTTCGGCAGGATGTGACATAGGTTATGTAGGCTGTAGAAACGAGGAACATACTCGAAACTGGAATAGCCCCCAAATAACTCATCGCCTCCCTGACCGGACAATGCTACCGTTATACCAGCACCCTTGACTGCCTTTGAAATAATGTAAACATTGAATCCATCCATTGAAGGTTGATCCATGTCGTTTAGCCACCTTTTTGTCCAGTCCAGAGATTCTTTCATGGAGACCATGATATTTTGGTGTGATGTATGTAGCCGTTTCGCAGTACGGGTGGCAATATCGACTTCTGAGATTTCCTCATATCCTTCAAAGCCTACAGTAAACGTTCGTACACTACCCGCACGTTTTGCTGCCAAAGAAGCTACTGTGCTACTGTCGATTCCAGACGACAAGAACACTCCCACTGGAACATCGCTTACCAAATGGCTTTCAACAGCATTGCCCAAGACGTCCTGGATTTCTTCTGCAAGATTAAAAGAAGACATAGCCGCGTCCGGATCGGGAAAATCCCAGAAGCGGACAAGCTCTCGTCGGTCTAAATCATCAATTGAGACTTTCAAGAACGAACCCGGGGTAAGTGAAATCACACCATCTATTATAGTGTCAGGTGCCTGAACAGCACCATATGCAAGAAAACTTTGAACAGCTCTCATAGATATGTCTGAACAGACCAGACCCGAGGCAATTAACGCTCGTACTTCGCTGGCAAATATGAGCCTATTATTTTGAAAACTATAGTAAAGAGGCTTAATACCAAGTGGATCCCGAGCTAAGATAAGATATCTGTTGTGTCGATCCACGAACGCAAAGGCATACATCCCTTCGATATAGTCAAACACTCTTGTGCCCCACTTAGAGAGTGCATAAAGAAGCACCTCCGTATCGCTTTGTCCGCGAAATTGGATACCCTCAGATTGTAGGGCTCTTCTGAGAAAGCGGAAATTGTAGATTTCACCATTATAGGCTAGAACATCACCATTCTCTGGATGCAACATTGGTTGAGCACCCATAGGACTCAGATCGATTATAGAAAGCCGGCGATGTCCGAGGCATACGTGCTTACCGTCACCAAACGAAACTACCTCAAGACCTTCCCCATCGGGACCGCGATGCGATTGGCTAGAGTTCATTCTGCTGACCGCGTCTCGAATAATTCCGACATTTTCACCTATTATTCCTGCAATTCCACACATAAATTAGGGGTCCAGTTTACTTAATGCCCCGTCCTATTAATCCCGACTCCATTTTGACGACAAAATGCCTAAAACCTGCTTCTTCAAACCATTCACGGAGTACTGATGGCTTTTGCGGTTGGTCAAAAGAAGCAGAGAGCGCATCATATGTGTCGAGAATCGTCCAGTCTCTCTGTATCTCCGGGGCAACGGTTTTGTCGGACTGGTCCATGATAGGTATCAGCCGACGGCCAAGTCTACCTGCAATACGCCGCATGAATCTTGCTGCTGGTATCAGCTTAGGCGCATATCACTCTGTAAATGAATATAATCTAACCGGAGAGATTCTCTTTGTAATCGGACGGAGCAGATACTTCCAATGCAACAGACCTCGCAAGTTTGCTGGGTAAAAGTCAACAACTAATTCTCCACCTGGTCGTACTAATTCTGCAAGACACATGAAACTCTTCTTCACATCAGATGTGTGCTGCAATACTCCTATACAAAGTACCTTGTCAAATGATGCCTTGGGAAGCGGAATCTCGTATATGCTCGCTTGGAAAAGGCACAAGTTTTTCGCCATACCGTTATTTGCAAAGTTGGCCTCAACGGCTTCGCTATAATCGAAAGAAAACACAGTAGCCTTGGTCCTAAGAAGAATCTCTGTGAAGCGTCCGGCACCGGATCCAGCTTCCAAAATCTTATATCCTTCTATATTAGTCGGCCAATTAGTAGTCCGCAGCAAGCGGTCTCTACTGTATGTAGCACCGTTATAGCTGTCCAATTGGGTCTTCGCATGACGTTTCCACTGCAAGCCAAAATTTGTCGCATAATTCTTAGACGACACAAATCGCGGTATGAAATTGCGAATAGGAAATTTTATGTCACAAGTCTTATCGCTTGGGACTAACCAGCCTTCCCGAATTCGTTCACCTTCTTTAATTAAGCACTCTACAGTTAATTTAGCAGGAACAATTGGGTGTACAAAATCCTCGGCAAAGCAATACTGCATAACGGCACCTCTCATTTTATTGTACCGAGACAAGCCCGTATATCCTCTTTTATAGCCTTTCTCGTCTTCATAAATTCACGATTGATTTTCTTCAGTAATTCACTTATCGCTTCGCGATTGTTGAGTGCAATAAGAATCTTCTCATAGAGCTCTCCTGCTGTAAAGTCTGCTATGTCAACAAAATAGTCCCCAAGGCCACACATCTCCATCACACCTTGAGTTTCGTGCTGGTATTTAATGGCAACAACTGGTGTATTCTGTGTGATTGCGAAGATATTTGAATGCATTCGTGTTCCATAGAAGACTGAACATTTATTAATAAGCCCTCGTTGCAATTCAGGCAAATAGTAGTCCAACAAACAAATACCTGCATCTCCCAGAGAATCTTGCACTTCTTCCATGATCGCGCGATCTCCCTTTACACCAGGGATGTTATTGCTTTGTCTGAGAAAAATCGTCTTCATACCCTGTTTTTTCCACAGCCACCTCGCAACTTGGATGATATTCTGCAAATACAGTGATCGCGCCACTACTGGATCATTGGAGAATGGGAATCGCCAATCATAAAGAGTGGATCCACAGAAGTTAGTGTTGCTGTCTAAGCCTATCTTTTTAAGCACTCTGTCTGCACCATCAAGATCATAGTTTGGGAGATAGAAGGCCATATCAGAAACCAAAGGAAGAAGAGACGGATCCAACAGCTAAAGCTTGGGGAATTTTACGCACAGAAATATAAAGGCCATCAGTATCTTGAAATAGACAAAGTAACTATGACTAATCTCAAATAAATATCCTCTTTCTGTTATTGGATACCGCCGGAACTATAGAACTACTAGTCACAAAGGAAAATACCATGCATGGCAATAGAAACACACCAATCATAATGAGTTCGTTAGTGAATTGAGCAGTCCCATGGGTAAAAGAAAAAATACCTTTAGGTAATAAAAACAGATATAGTATTATAGCTATAGTCGACCCGCGTTCTGCATTTGCATAAAGCACTCCAAGTATAAATGCGATCACAAAAAACTTAATAAAACCGGCATAGTAAAACGCCAGAAAACAGTCAGCAATCCCGGTCAACGTTGAACCTGTATGTTTAACATGCCCAAAAACACTGTAGATATTTTTCTCTATATCAAATGGAATTTCAAGACTTTGCTTAAACTCTTCGCCTACCACTTGTCTTGGCACAAATGTCCAAATCACTGCATTCCAATTGTATGCTCCGAAGTCAAATGTTAGTGTTCTGTCAACCGTTTCAATAATATAACATCCATTTAATACTTCGCTGGAATTACTTTCGCCGTAAGATTCTATAAATGTTCCAATAAGATCAATGTCCAACAGTTTGGAAAATTCCTGTTTGTCCGCAATTGCCTCACGATACGCATGTGTGTTAACTGAAATCACAAAACTGACAACAACTGTAATAAAAATCAATAAGACAGGAATTTTTTTTCTTTTTCGAAACCAAAGCAGGCCTAAAATAATTACAAATAATATAAAAGCGCTTGACCTACGACCATGAATAATGATACGCAACAATAAGTACATTCCCCCCAACAACATCAATGCAATATCTATTTTACATCCTGTCTGTAGATACATATCTGCTGCAATAACAAATCCGTAAACCATAAACCCGGAAAAAAATAAATAAATAACCCAAGGTCCCGCCCAGGCTTGACTGGCAAATTGAGCCCCGCTCAAATAAAGACGAACCAAAAAGAATCCACCGATTAGAATGTATAGTAAAGAAAGCCATCGCAATCTATTGAAATTCATATTATGTGAAAAAAAGCTTTTTAATCTCAAGCCGGTAATAGCCCTCAAACCCTTGTTAAATCCAAAATATGTAGCGGCAAGACATAAAGTGGACATAATTATATATTTCTCTAATGAATGACCTGGATATAGTTGATTATTTACAAGAGAGATGAATTGGGGCATAGCAAATCCACAAAAAATTAATGCGGCCCAGAAAGGATAATGAAGATAACCGGCTTGATAACGAAGTGTGGCAATAACAATACCAACACTTACAAGGAGATAGATAATCAGATATACTAAAATCACTTCAAACGCCTTTTAAATTCAGCTGGAACTCCAGCAAAAAGCCTGTCGGAAGGTACATTATCAGTGACCACAGCACCAGCAGCTATAACCGCCCCATTTCCGATAGTTACTCCTGGCAAGATAATAACACCGGCACCAATCCAGGCACCATCTTCAATTACTATGCTTTTCCATTCATGATTACTGTCTTTGACTAAATCCCTATTGCCAGTAATTAACATGCAGCCGAACGACAGCACTACACTATTGCCGATTATAATCCTCGCATTTCCTAGTGCTTGTAATATAACCCTATCATTAATGCAAACATCAGAGCCAATAAAAATATTACCATGCCCTTTGACAAGAACATTTGGTAAAAATTGAGAATTCTTTCCAAATTCGGCAAAAGTCAGAAAGGCAAATAAAGTACATAAACGTCTTCGCAATCCGAAAAAAATCCTGTAGCAAAACAATATAATAATCCCTATAAATTTTAGCATAGAATCTTGTTTTCCAAAACATTTATTAATCTTTCCCTCCAACTATCCTCTCTATAAAAAAATCTAAGTTTGTATGCCTGTTCTGAAATTGTATTTCGAAGTTTTCTGTTACAATACAACGTTTCAATTGCACTGGCGAGAGCTTTGCTATTTTTCGAAGGAATTAAAATTCCGTTCTTACCATTCTCGAATGCATCAATACCAACCGCTTTAGTCGTGATTACTGGGCAGCCGGCAGCGATTGCTTCAAGTACTACTCCAGACATTCCTTCAGATAGTGTAGGAAAGGCAAAAGCATCTGCATTTAAAAACTCATCCTGCATCTGCTGCTTATTGAGTTTGCCGAGGAAAGTAATATTTTTAAATTGCTCAATCCTAATCACTTTTAGATCTGTTATTCCGGCTGCTCGAAATTCTATCTCTGGATATTGTTTCTTCAGTTTGTCAGCAGCTTCTGCAAGATAATGAAGCCCTTTGCGGATCCAATCGCCTCCAGCCCAGAAAAATCGTCCCTTTACAGGTTTATTTAATCGGCCATTATAATCAATACTGCTGCCATAAGGACATATTCGAATTTTATCAGCATACTCCGGGCATAGTTCTTTAACACCCTCAGCAACAAATTCAGATGGACACAATAGTATGTCCGCGAACTCGGCTTGCGATTGGAAATACTTTTCGCGAAAACTTATATATTTATCTAATCCATCTAATTTTTGAATGTATTTGTCATATCTTATCAATTCATTTCTAACGATCCGATGTCCAAATGGATTAAAACATACATCAAGAATAATACTGAGTCCTTTTTCTTTTGCATATTGAATATATCCAAGATTCTCCCCCTCAAAACAATACAAAGTATCCGCATCATGTGTTCCAAACTTTATTAACTGTTCATTCATAGACTCATGGATAAGCAGATAATCATCTATTTTCGATAGACCTTTTTTTGTCATATAAAATTTATATGTCGGGACATCTGTTGATAATATTTTTTCTTTTGGTATACCAACGACTTTGCGATTCGCAAGTCGCTTAAGCAAACATGTTGACAATGGCCCGATTGCCTTTGCAACTTTACCCAAAAAGCTATGTTCACAGGAATCAATGTATAAAGCCTCAAGCATACCAGCTTCTTCCAGCATTCTCGGTATTGCATATCGTCGGCGTGCGCCGTGTTGACAAACGATAACTCTGGATTTATGATTCTCAGACATTTTCTCTCTTTGATAAAAATGTAATTTTGCTGCTGAATCGCTGTATTAAATTAACTGCATCCGTCCATCGTGGAACATAATCCGACAGCCCTCTAACTGAATAGTGCTGATTGGTTCGCCAGATTATTACTGACAGGCAGGTCAATTGGCAAAGGATATAGGCCAGGCATACACCGATCAATACAAGAGAAGGCACTAACAGCAAACCTGTCACGGACATAACTATAAGCCCGGCAACACGACCTTCCAATCCGACAAAAGCCTTGCCCTGGCCACGCATAGACTGTTCAAGCAAATTGGCAAGCCCTGCAAAGGCAGAGCTAACAATTAACAGTCTTGCAGAATTGACCGCCAGAGCAAAATCAGCTCCGTAAACAAATGGCAATAATACTTGCATTAAAATGGCAAGAGTGGTGCCGAATACAATCCATAATACAACTGATATTCGAAAAGTCTTAGCGATTCTTTCAAATCCTTCACCTTTATCTGCCTGGGCTGACATAGTAAAAGAAACCATTCCCATCGAACCTGTCACACTGCCGATGACAGCACTTGCCGAAAGCGCAACAGTATAGAAGCCCAAATTTTCTGCATCTAAAAGCCATAAAATTAATGCCTTATCGGCCTGTAAATAGACCGGCATGGCCATTCCGGCTAATCCAAAATGCAGGCTGCTTTTTATGGTTTTCTGAAGTGAATAAATCTTTCCTAACAGCGGATATTTTCGCAGTGCCAAAGTCAACCTTATAATAACAACTGCAAGATTGGCAGTGAGTAACGCGATTGCCAATGATTTTACATTGCTTTTTCCCAAAAACCACAACCCCAATATCATTGCAATGTAAACCGGATAAAGAATTGAACGGGTCAGGTTGAAATTCCTGAAATGACCACAGCCATGATCAATCGCTATCAGATTTAACCCAAGATGATTCAGCGGGACAAATAGTACAAATAATCTTGCGATCGAAAGAATATGTTCCTGGGAGGCTGGCATTAAGTAAGGCAGTGCGACATAGCATGCCAGACTTGCAAAGGCCGACGTTAAAAATCCTAGTACGAGGCCTGTCCTGATAATTTCACCGGAATCAGATTCTTTGGCAGCCGTCCTGGCCAGGGCGATATTTGAACCAAATATTCCAATTGCCGCAAAGAGGCTTGGCCATAAAATCACTGCCGCGTATTCGCCTCGTCCTACAGGGCCAAGCAATCGGGCAATTAATATCCCCTGAATAATCGTGCATCCTTGAATAAAGATGCTTGTGCCAAAAGTCCCAATAAAAGCCCGAACGCCAATTCGCTTATGACTTGGAGATTCTACGAATCCATCTACTTGTTTCGGTTCCTGGATAGCAGTTGCATTGTCTAGATTAAACGTCATTGTTAATTTTGTTCTCAATAGGCAAGCTCACTTTTCGGAATACTGAAGCTTAATATCCTACTTTTAATGATGCGAGCAGGTACACCAGCCACTACGGAGTAAGGCTGCACTTCTTTAGTCACAACAGCACCTGCTCCGATAACAGCACCGCTACCAATTTTTACACCAGCTAAGATGACAGCGTGCGAACCAATCCAAACGTCATCTTGAATGATGATGGAGGATTTCCTAAGACCTTGGGAAGAGATAGGTCTTTGAATATCGTCAAAAATATGATTCGCCGTGTATATCCCAACATGAGGACCTATTCTAACCTTACTGCCCACTCTGAGTCCCCCACTACCATCCAAATAGCAAAAAGGCCCTATTGAACAATCGTCCCCAAAGACTATCTCCCCCGAACCAGGCGAAAATAGTGCAAGATTACGCACTGCACATCGATTTCCAAATCTTATAGGATTTGTCCCGCAAAACTGAACTGACCAATTCACACGACACTGTACTCCAAACTTGACGGCAGGATTCTGCAGTTTTGCTTTCATTCTTGATAACATACTTACAATATCTCGTAGTGTTTTCCGTAAGATCATAATGGCATGGTTACCCCACCAGCAGCCCCCCCGTATTAGGTCCCTGTGTCTTAAGCCTGACCGTCTTGTACTCATCGATTAGTCTGTTAAATAATGTTGCTCGGCGGCCTGCGGATTCATACGATCCATTGACAGAAATGGCAATTTCAAACTCATACATTTTATCATCTCCATTTCCGGCCAGTGGTAAAATCATAATGACCAGTTTTGATAAATCCGGTTTTAAATCCGGCATACGCCAGACTTCGGTTCGAATTGTTCCATCACTATCTTCGGATTTCAAAGATACCCAGGCAAAATCCAAATCCAAAGCTGCATTGCAGACTGCCGACCACCACTGGTCATAGTTTTGTGCATTTCGAAAATGTAGTTGAGCCTGCTCAAAGTGCATTAACTCCTGTCTGCACTGGTTAGCCATGCGATATTTATCCTGCAATCCTGATATCGTTTCTCTTAGTCGAACCGAGCCGACCACACGGAACGCCAAAAGCAGCAGTAATAGAATGCAGAAGAAGATTATAATAGAATCACTATTGCGGGTGACCATCATAAACATTCCAAGCCCTGCGGAGAGAAAAGTCATTACGTAAATGATAATTACTACGTGTCGCTGTTTTAAACCCAAATCAACTAACCTGTGATGAAAATGCCTGCGGTCGGCAGCAAAGATTGGTCGGCGTTCCAGAAACCTTCGTAATATGGAAAAGAGCGTGTCGAAAATAGGGATTCCCAGAGCCAATACGGGAAGAGCCAATCCAACAAGGGTAGTAGATTTGGTTGTACATATTACACCGGCGGAAGCGATTGTGAAGCCCAAGAACAGACTTCCGCAATCGCCCATAA
>CAZMWN010000051.1:0-15236 GCA_964569935.1 uncultured Pirellulales bacterium | reverse complement strand
ACCACATTCCTGTACCCCCTTTCAAAAATCCGAGAAACATAACGCCATTTTTAAAATCGCAGGATTTTTAAGCCCTTTAACCTAACTTTTAACAAGCTCCTTTTTAATAATATCATATAAAATTTTTCTCGTTTGTCCCCCTTTTTCCATTATATATTTCAGAAAACTCATAGTTGTTTTACTCTTATATCAACAAGCGCCTTTTTTACATAAACCGCATGGCTACCGAGCCCATTCAGGCTAATTTAACTTTGCCGGGTCTTTGAATAATTCTGATAAGATAAAATGTGGGCTTAATATAATCCAAAACTTTATACCTGATTAGTTTATTTCCGGATTATAGTTAGCAATACATAGATCATGTAAACGGCCATAAGAAGCCAACCCTCCCAGCGATCAATAATCTTTTTCTTTCCCGTGAACATACAAACGAACAGGACTAAACTCGCAACAATTGCAGCATAGATGTGCAGGCTGTCACTTGACCGGATGGGCAACGGCTTGATGATAGAGCTCAGACCGAGAATAAAGAATATATTGAAAATGTTGGAGCCGATAACATTTCCGACGGCAATATCCGGATTCTTCTTATAGGCGGCAACTGCCGAAGTCGCCAGCTCCGGTATAGACGTACCAATGGCAACAACTGTAGCGCCAATGACGGATTCATTTATATTGAGCCTGCTCGCCACACTTACAGCTCCATCAACAACAAATTTACCTCCAAGAATCAACAGCACAAGACCCGCAAATATATACACAACGGATTTCTTTAAGCCATAAGTCTTTCTCGGTAGTTGGTCGGTAACGCCCGATTCTTCCTTCGCTATGCCGACAGAATAATAAAGGAAAATAATAAAGAAAGAGAGTAATACCAGACCATCAATCCTTGTAATTTCAGAAAAATCTCTGCTATCAATCAGACTGTCACCGGCCAAGATTCCAAGGACCACGGCAGCTAATAAACTCAAAGGTATCTCCTTCCAGACGGTACCTTTTGTCACCACCAAAGGAAATATTACTGAAGAGATACCAAGAATCAGAAGTATATTGGCTACATTACTGCCTAAGACATTTGTGATGGCGATTTCGGAGCTGCCCTTTATACTTGCGGCTATATTGACAGACAATTCCGGCAAAGATGTGCCAAACGCAACCACGGTCAAGCCAATGACAAGCTCAGAAATATGTAGCCGTTTCGCTAAAGATGAACCTCCATCTACGAGAAGGCCGGCACCTTTTATTACAAGAATAAAACCGAGAATCAACAATACAATCGACAAACTGAAAACTCCCTATATAAACAGTTTGACAATTATAATCAACCGGCCAATAGCCCACAACACCCATATACTGTCAAGCTACGGGAAATGTATAAATATCTTCACGCCAGGATAAATGCATTATGAGAATTGTGTTTTAAAGGTGCTGAAATTAATAATGAGATTAATAAGCTTTTAATCTACCCTGATACCCTGCTGCTCCAGCCAATTTTTTAATTCTCCCATTTCGTTATTGAATATCTCGTTGTCGTAGTCTTCCTCAAGCTTGTTGATGTTGCTTGCCAATTCCGGCTGCGCCAGCACGGCTTCGCTCAATTTCTTTTCGAACTCATCGCTAATCACCTGCAGGTCTTCAAGTTCCACATGCAATTCCAACATACCCACCAGCCGTCTTGTCACCGCTGTTATGCACTTGGGATTATTGCCCTGCACGTATGCAGGGATTGTGGCCACAAAACTTATCATGTTCAAACCCCGCTGGGCGCAACGGGCTGTCAGATGTGTAACAACACTCGCAGGACCTTCGTAATTGGAAAAACTTACGCCATAATGGCGGAAAGTCTCCTTAAGCTTTGGGGCTGATACGGAGCAAAAAAGTCTCGGCTCTCGCGTATGGGGCACAAGCCCTGCAACGCTGCCGATAAAATATATTATTTCCACGCCGAACTCTTCACAGAGCGAAAAGATACATTCGGAATATTCTTCCCACCGTAAATTCGGTTCTTTACCTAAAAACAATATGAGATTGTCCTGCTCGCTATAGAAAAACTCGTTTGCCGGAGTATCATAAGACTGGATTTCTCCATCCATTATCTTCGTACGTGGACGAAATAGCGCGGTTATTTCCATTGAGCCGGGAAAACTGTAGATGTAAAATCCGTTCGGATCGATCTCGGCAATTTTCTCCGCATCGAGCTTTTCGGTAAGACATTGGACTGTCCCCGTCGATACATCTCCGCCATCCATCCAGCCGGAAAAACCTATAAGCAGCCGAGGCTTTTGTAGAGTTGGTCTTTTATAGATTTTCAGTTTTTCGGGTGTCACAATTACTCCTCATATTCGAAGCAGAAACCCCTTTTAATACATATCGGCTCATAAATCCAGATAAGTTTCGCGATTCTATCAAAAAAGCTCGGCTTTATTAAACACACTTTTCTCAAAATATGGCTTTCTGCGGATTTTTTTGAATCCCGTTCAGCCCCCAGCCTTGCGCTGGGGGTAAATTGGCTTCGTATTGGCTTTGTTTAGCTTTGAATTGGGTTTGTTTTGGCTTAAATTGGCTTCGTTTTGGGTTCGTTTTTGACTCGGCCAAATGCCGGATTTCTTTCATAATCTTTTTATTTCAAAGAGCTTACGTTTGAAAACTTGTCCTGAGCGTAGTCGAAGGATTGGGTTCGTTTTGCAAAAAAAGGACCGATTTGTAGAGAACTCTCTACATTTGTAGAATACCCCGCCAATGCTCGTTTCTCGTGAAGTGTGCACCGTAAGGCATCCCAAAGGGAAAGCGATGCATCTGTGATACAAGCATAAAAAAGAGATTCTTCATTGATTACAGCCTGATTTAAGTCGATAGGCTTTGATTTTTGATTTTTACGATGTGGTTTTGCATTTTTAGATTTGATTTATAATTTTTGTTCCGCTACCCCCCTATCCCCTAAACGCTATACAACATACTAAATACTAATTTATATCCAAAACCGCTAAAAAGAAAGGAAATTCCGGAAATTGTCCTTTACACGACACTGTCATTGCGAGGAAGCCGCAAGGCTGACGCGGCAATCTTCTAAATCTATGCCGATTCTGGTCCATTCTCCAAAGTGCCGTAAGTCCCTTTAGGGACCCCTTAGCGGGGCATCCCTTCGGGACTACTGCGAGAGATGAAAGCCACCACCCTACAAGATGGATTCCTGCTTCCGCAGGAATGACAGCGTATGGAAATAGCTTGACCGATATTGTGATTCGGGGGATAATGCGGAAAGAAAACGGCCTCTTTGGGAAATGCAACTTAGTTAATCAAAACGACCAAAGGATAAAACAATGGAAATAGAAGCATTTTTATTATGCGATTGTGCAACCGCCGGTGGTGGAAAGCTGAACGTATTAGGAGCTTTTGAAATTATCTGGACCAGACAAATGCCCGCAGTCCATCCGGCCTGTGCGGTAGTGACAAGAGCAAGATTTTCAAAGATCGAGCAGGGTCAGCACAATGTAAGAATTACAATAATCGATGAAGACGGAAATATCATCGGCCCCGATTTAAAAGACGCCATTTCCGTAAAAGTGCCGCCCAATGAAGATTCTATAATCCGCAACCTCATCCTGAACATCCACGGCTTAAGATTTAACCAACCCGGCCAATACAGGGTCGATTTATCAATCGACGGCCAGCAGGTCGCCTCACTGCCGTTGAAAGTGCGTGAAGTGCCAAAGCAACCGCAAATGCCCGAAATCAATTAACTAAGCTGCTCCTTATCCAGGATATACAGTACAGCCAGATAAAGCGCCAGAGGGACTAACCGTATAGATTCACGATAGGTATAAAAACTATCTTCTTGTTAAAAAGATTTATTCTATCCATTTTTTTGTTCGTCCTGCTTGCTGAGGTAAAAAAGGATAAGAATGCCTAAAAATAGGATTAGTACAGAGGTTGAAAAAGACGGTCTGAATCCCATCCCCTCCGAAATGTGGTCTTCTCATCGTTTTCTCATGTTTAGTTTTATAAACTATCTATCATTTGCTACACATTTTAGCGTGAGTCGGTTCTTGAGATATCTATTGCATGTGGGATTAACATGTTAAATCAGACAAAGAACACCCAACCAATAGACAAAAGAGACACAAAGACTATGAATAAACCGTGTCCGTACATATATTTCATTTTCATCTACATTCTGGTAGTGCTGTCCTGCGCGGCACCGCTGCGAGCGGAATTTGTAGCCGAAGGAATCACGCTCGTCCCTTTAACAGATGACGGCCGCTCAAGAGCGGTGAGCTGGGCTTATCATGGAGATTGGATCACTTTCATTCGGGATATACCCGGTAGTAGTCAGAATCAGTTGTTTGTCATGAAGGCCGATGGGTCCGATGAACGGGCGGTCACACCTACCGGAGATACGTTTTTTGCCGAATGGTCATGGGGTGGTCGGATGCTGTCCTATGAGTTTTCCAATGCCAGAGAGGACGACAGCCAGGGCGGTGCTTTTGTGTATGATTTGAACACAGGACAATCATTGGCTATTTCCGCGCCCTATGCACGCCAGGCATTGGATGAAGATGAGGGGCCGTTCTGGTCTGCAGATGATCGGTACCTGGCTTACAAAGCCCGGCCTGGAGTTTCGCAATCCCGTGAGGTCTGGGTACATGATTTACAGATAAACAAGACATGGCGTGTCCTGCCTGAGTGGGGTGAAGTCAGGGATGCTTTTTGGAGTGGAACACTTCCCAACAGGCTATGTCTGCGAGTTCAGGCTGCGGGCGGTTGGGATCTGGCTACATTGCTTCCGGATGGTAAAGATCTGACCATGCTGACCAATATCGGGGCCGAGTCCTTGGACGTGGATGATCCTCGCTGGTCTCCCACAGAGGACCTCATAGCCTTTGGCTATAACAAGGATATGACGCAGTTCGAACGCAATGAAGAACGGAGTGATTGCTGGATGATCCGACCGGACGGCAGCGACGCACGCAATCTTACGAAGGCCACGTCTCCGGCTACGGAAAAGCAGTTGAAGATGGATGAGTATTATTGGTCGTGGGACGGGCGCTGGATTCTGGCCCAGGGAGAACGTTTCGATATTCAGGGCAATGAAATCGAAACGCTTTACCTGATTGATCCGCAACAGGGAGGCTACCGGATACTGCTGACCTCGTATCCACGCGAAAAGGCCGAGCTGGAGGAGTGGGAGGCATTTGCCTGGTCCTACGACAGTACTAAAATTGCCTTGCTCTGTGAGCGCAGGGCCGTACGAAACTGGGGCGAAGATGCCAGCTATGAACGATATCGCACAGTCCTGAGTGTTTATGATATTAGGACTGATACGCGTACGGACCTGCTGATATTTGACCATGAACAGGACCGAAAAATGCTCCTTGGAGAGACGGATCGCGATCACATCGAGGGTCTCTCCTGGTCACCGGATAACCGCGCACTATTATTGACCATTGCAAAAATCATCAGCCAGTCCGACGGGATCTTTCAATCTGATGTATATCGTGTGGATCTGCCGGAGCATCTTATAAGCCCTGAGGCTGCCGCCCACAATGGCCCGCCTATGGGACGGCTCCAGACAATCGCAGACCAAAATGCGGATACTGGTCAGGCTCCATCTGAGGAACCGACTGTTACATCATCTGCTACTAATGTATCCGGCATTATAACTGAGACAATTGTGCCATTGCATATTTCCGTCGAAGAGACCCTTGCGTCACTACCCAGCCAATACGGTCAATATCTAACAGCCAGTACATCTCAGAACCTGCTTCTGTACGAAGGTCCAATGGATGTTCTGACGCGTTTACAGCGGCATCTTGGCGTCATCGACAAGAAGGCCCCACAGATACTCGTGGATCTACTGGCCGTGGAACTGACGGACGAGGCCAATCGAGAACTCGGACTGGATTGGACCTATGCAGAAAGTCGTTTCGGGCTCTTCCAACCTGTGGGAAATGCTATTCGCGACTTGACCCCGGATACAAGTTTGAATGGATTGACCACTTATCCAGGTGCAGGTCAGGTTTTTTATCAGGGCGTGGGTAGGCTACCCAGTGAGTTTTTTGTCCGACTCAACGCATTGGTAACAGACGGCCAGGGGACGATTCTTGCCAATCCACGAACGGTGGCCACGAGCGGCCAAGAGGCTATGATCCAGATTCGAAAGACACTCAACTACTTCTTCAATGAGGGCTATGACACCGCGGGCCGACCCATTGTCAAGAAGAGCGATATCTCTGCGGACACGCAGGGGCGAATCACGCCGACCCTCCTGGCTGATGGTCGCATTCGTATGGTTGTGGACGTTAAAGTCGGGAGTTTTACCTTTAGCCCGGATGCCGGTTTGCCCGAACAGACAAACCGTGAATCCACAACAGTGGTGACCGTTCAAGAAAAACAGACACTTGTAATTGGCGGCCTGCGTCAGCAGGAAATGAGCCAATCTGTTTCAAAAGTACCCCTTCTGGGAGATCTTCCATTCATTGGTCATGCCTTCAAAAAGACAAAAAAGGAAACCAGAAATAGTGTGCTGACCCTATTTGTCACCCCGCATGTATTGCAGGAAGATGGTGAAGCACCTGACTGGCCCCAACTCGATAGCGATGACCATACAATAAAACCGATTATGCAGGAGCCCGCCGAGGAAAATTAGGAAAAGCCCGATAGCTATCATTTTTTTAACTACTTCTCAAGGGAAAGCAAATTTAAGGCGATTTCAGTTTTGTTTTTGCAGTAACAGGTTTAGCTCGTCCTTAGGTACGCCAGAAGTAGTGATATTTATACTCTAATTCAATGCTTTCTTCCGACTTAAGTTTTAGCTCCCAGCTCACTCGTCCGACAGAGTTGAATCGATACCACCAGTAAGGCCAGTTGTACCAGCCCCACCAGAACGGATAGACGTCGGTAGTCATCCAGCCGCCCTCCTGCCTGCCGAGCTGCTCGATTTTGCCGTCACTATCGGCACTATCAATATTGCCCAAGACCGAGCGACGTACCTCCAAATCGACGCTCCCGGCCCGATGGTTTGTCAGGGTAATAGTCCCGGTCAGGTTGCTACGGGCATAAGTATGACCATCCCATCTGTCAGCATCATTTATGCGCTCGGTCTCCACATCCAGCCTTTCGACGGCAATATCCACGGCAACAGTCAGCTCAACGTCACTCGATGCCCCTACGGCGGTATAAGTCATCATGCTTTGACCGATGACACGGCCCTGGCGAAGAATCAGTGCCGGTGCGGTTGTCAACGGGCATGTAGCATCATTATCGAGACGTATCTTGTGCATTACCTTTGGTGCATGATAAAGCCTTGCAAGTTGGGCCGTCTGCTCGTTATTTAAACGCTGCCGAACCTCTGGCGGCGGACCGAACGGCAGGTCGAGCACGAAAACATCGCGATACGGCAATTTATACTCAGCAACGGGAACAACCATTCGCTGGCCCTTTTTTAAGGTGACATGCTCCAGCGTAAAGACGAATAAATCTTCGTTCTTAGCGGATTCTGCCACATCGGGGCCAAGGTCCATCGACTCAGTGTTTCGTGGTGGCTCAACATGGCGAACAGGTGCCATTGACTGGCTCATAATCATATTGGAAAAGGCGTAAGCAGTCTGAGTGTCCCTTTGGAAATGGTTCGAGAGCTGTGCGACTGTATGCTGCAATGATATGGGATCGGGTGTATCCTCGAATGCAAACTTCGGAACGCCGATTACAAGATGAGCCTTAACATCATCGATATCGGCCAGCTCGTTAATGATAGTCGCCTGGAGTTTAACAACTGCTTGTCCCTGACCGTCAATGTCAATGCGATAGTTGGGTATCCAGCGAATACCACGCTGTACATAGACCATGCCCACATTCGCCGTCTCTGCCGGTTCTCTTCGGCCCCAATCGAGTTTAAGTGTCATAATATTCCGGAACTCCTCATGGCCCAGAGTAGCTTTCGGCTCATCAAGAAAAGTTATCTCCCGGACATGCTCAATCGGAACAGCTTTAATGCCGCCTTCGTATTTTAACAGGACTATATTACCCGGCTGCGACAGCGCCGGCGGACTGGAAGGCGGACTTGTTCGATAGAGTTCTTCAGAGCTTCGAGTCGGAATCCCGAAAATGACACACTCATAAGCGCCAAGTCCGGCCTCCGCAACCCGGACTTTGGCGCCGATATTTGCACGAATCAGTTCGGAGATGGTCAAGGCGGTCTTGTCAAGAGAGACAATACGCTTGCCGGAGACCACGCCGGTGAGTTTGGCGTTGGTTTGTGCCGAATAGCTCCAGAATGTCCCTACAATCGGCGTCGGCAAATAGTCGAGCACAACGTTCCCATCGGTATCTGTCGGCATGAGTCCCTCGTGCAAAACGAAAGCGTGGCCGTCTTTGAAAACAGTCACTTCCTTGACCGGCATATTCGCCAAAGCCGTTTCGGATACACTGTCCGCCGCGCTTGCCTTAACAGATGACATTGCATACATCAGAACAAGCATTACAAATACGGACAAATTTTTCTGAGATAGTCTTACATACCACATGATAATCGCTCCTATTAAAAGGTCTCTCAAAAAGGTTCTTATACTACATAAATAATACGATAAAACCGGTTGAGAGATGGGTAAAATGGGTGTAAAATCGTGGGTGTGCTTTTTTACAAAATATTTACAAACCTTTGGTCTGAATTTTATCTATAATATAAATAGTGATTCGTCCTTCGTAGTACTACGGAGAATGGAACAGAGAATGGACAGGTGTGAACATGGAAATAAAAGTATCCATATTAGTTGTTGAAGATGAACAGAATATTCGAACGGCGTTGAGAGATTTTCTGGAGTATCACGGTTTCGAAGCCGCCGAAGCTGTGGACGGGCTTGAGGCCGAACGGGCCGTTGCCGAGCACCAGTTCGATTTGATTCTGCTTGATTTGATGCTGCCGAAAATCAGCGGCGAACAACTCTGTTCCAAATGGCGGAGGGAAGGACTGCAAACTCCCATCCTGATGCTGACCGCCAAAGGGCAGGAAAAAGAAAAAATCGCCGGTCTGAATCTTGGAGCCGACGATTATATCACCAAGCCTTTTTCGCTCGAAGAGCTTCTGGCACGAATCAAGGCGGTGCTTCGCCGGACGGATCCGGCCAGAGCCGTCGGGCAGACTTTCAAGTTTGCGGACCTGGATGTCGATATCGCAGCTTTGAAAGTCAGACACAACAACAACGAAATAGAAATCACCAGGCGCGAGGCGGCAATCATCCAATATTTTGCCGCCAATCCGAACCGGGTCATCAGCAGAGAAGAACTTTATAAAGAGGTCTGGAACGATACAATGACCGACTTAGGCACCAGAACAATGGATATGCACATCGCCAAGCTCAGAAGTAAAATCGAGCGAGATTCGGCCGACCCGAAAATAATCACGACCGTTCGTGGCGCCGGCTATAAATATGAAAGTAGCCAATAGTGTAATTTAGGTTTAAAATCGCGATTAACGCAAATGTATAAATGGCTTGCTATATTATCGTTGATTATTGTTGCCGCCCTGTGTGGGATGGGCTGGCTCGGATACCACTCCATACAGATATGGGCACAAGGCATAGAAGGCAAGCGCATCGGAGAATTCGCCGAGGTGGCCGAACAAATCAGGCAGGATGTCAATCGCAAGCTCGATGCGTTCATGGAACAGGAACAAAACCGTCCTTACACCGACTACCAGTACTACTACGTACCTGATAGCGTAGCGACCTCCCAGCAACAAACTGCGTTCGAACGTTCACCATTAGCCGGCCAATTAGAGCACGGTCTTGCTTTTTACAATTTTCAAATCCAGCCGGATGGAAGCATAACCACACCGAATGTGTCTTTACATGAGCAACAATCTGAAATTGCCCCTGAGCACGAAGAGAAACTCTATGCCGAAGCAATTTTAAATACAAGAAATGTCGAGGACAACCTGCTGCCGGTGCTCAATGAGGTTGAGTCGGATCCGTATAAGCTTGACGATAAATCAAACGCCGAATTAATTCAGAATGCTCGGGCAGTAACGCCGGAAAAAAACATTGAGGTCGGGAAAATAACAAAAAACGAAGAAGTTTCTAAAGGCTCGAAATCCCAAACCCAAAGCAAACGAACACAAAACTATCCTATTGAGAGTCTGCAAAAAATCGATGAGAAAGCTCAGGTTATCAGGCAGTCACGCGAGTTTATCATCTCCAACCAGGCGCAAAGTCAGCAAGCTGCCGGGCCTGAGAATATATCGGCACAAAGCCAATCCCTGGACCAGCAACGACAGACCGACCTGCAGGAACAGGAATATGAATCAGCAGAAGATTCACAGTATGACGGCCAAACTGCTCAAGGTCAAAGAATACAAAGATTAAATCAGCAATCCGCCGATGTCCAATCTCAAATACCTCAAACAGAACAAACATCACTGCGACAGTCCGGGCAATCTTTGGCTCAGGAAAGTCAGAACGATTTGGTCGAGATACGGATCGAGCCGTTCGTTCCTGTCGTGGTCCCCGGCAAAAACTTCGAGCAATCCATATTCGACGGACAAGTATTCATGCTGCGACGCGTACAAATCGAAGACAAATCCTTCCTGCAGGGTTTCCAGCTCAACGAAAAAAAACTCCTGGAAGAGGTCGAAGAGTCAACAAAGCGTTTTATGCGCGAAGGCATGAGTTTTAAACTGGCACAAAAACCAAACGAACAATCGGCTCACACCGCTATACTGGACTTTGTCGGCCTTGGTCACCTGATGCTCAATCTAATAGAAACCGATCCCGCCTGGGCTGATAGACAAGTAAACCATCTGCGAAACTGGTATTTCGGCATTATTTCGTTTGTGTTTTTAGCAGTGACATTGGCGGTAGGCAGCCTATGGCTTAACGCAAGAGCACAAATTAAGCTGGCCCAGAAAAAGGATGATTTTGTATCGGCCGTCTCGCACGAATTGCGAACGCCGCTAACCTCGATACGCATGCATGCAGAGATGCTGGAGAAGGACTGGGTCAAATCGGAAGACAAGCTTGCCGAATATTATAAAAATATGCGGCAGGAAAGCGAAAGATTGAGCCGACTAATAGAAAATGTTCTGGATTTCTCACGCATCCAAAGAGGAAGAAAAAAATACGCTTTCAAAGCAGGTGACATAAACAAGTGTGTTGAGGAAGTGGTGGAAATGATGGCACCCTATGCGGCGCAGAAAGGTTTTTCCATAAAAACAGAGCTGAGCCGAATTGGACAAATGGCTTTCGATGGCGATGCGGTTGCACAAATAGTCGTTAACCTGCTGGACAACGCAATCAAATATGCCCGTGATGCGAAAGATAAGACGATTACAGTCCGTACCACAAGTAACGACCGATTTATCTTAATCGAGGTCGAGGACCATGGTCCCGGTATTCCACATCGGCAGCGAGAAAAAATATTTCAGGAGTTTTACCGTATCGGGGCCGAGGCAACACGTGAGACCGCCGGCAGCGGTCTGGGCCTGGCACTGGTAAAAAAATTCGCACAGGCTCACAAAGGATTTGTAGAAATTTTCAACGCCAAGCCAACCGGCACAATATTCAGAGTGGCTTTAGCAACCAGGATATAGCTGTGCGGAATAATGAGGTTGGGCAGCCAAAAAAACTGCCGTCAGGGATTTTTGTCCCCGACGGCAGAATCAAATTCACAAACAAGAATATAAAATTTACCCGCTGTTATCCTCCAAGAGCAGTCAATCTCGCTGCAACATAGGCGGCAAGACCGACATTGTCACCCTCGGCCAACGGTGCAACATATTTATCCGAAGCAACAGTTATCGAATCCTCTGATGAATAGCCCAAGTCTTCCAGAATGCCAACATAAGCAACCAGAGCATCAATATATTCTCCGGCGAGTGCATAAGCATTATCAGATTCGGTATTGTTTGCTATGGCATCGGCAATCGAGGCCATTTGTTCCTCGGAAGGCGGTGCCGCGCTCGAAGCGAATTCATTAATCACCTGCGCCAGAGCTGCTATATGAGTACCATCGGCATCCTGTAACACGGTGGCAGCCGCTCTGAGGTTTGCACAGGCATCGCAGGGCTGAATGTCCCTTGAAGAAGCCAGAGTATTGACTATCCAAACCTGCACCATTTCTCCTTCAATCCCCAGCTCATTAGAGGCCCACTGAATCAAAGCCGGACAACCTGAAATATCTAATTCCACGTTTTCAGGAAGTGGTGCCGCCGCTATTAATGCAGCTGCATTAACTGTAATCTTTACGGCGGTCCAAGTAAGTCCTGCACCGAACTGTCCATCCGTAGCAGCATAAACAAAACTATCTTCTCCAACATAGCCTGGGTCCGGCGTGTAAGTGAACGTGTTATCATCATTCAGTGTCAGCTCGCCATGCTGCGGAACAACACCATCTGTCACTACAGAAAGGGCATCGTCATCGGGGTCAAAGTCATTAGCAAGCACATCGATTGTAACGGGACTGCCCTGATTAGTTGTCGCTGAATCTTCATACGAAGTGGGCAAAGTGTTTCCTACGGTGATTGAAGCCGTGGCAGTGACTACAACTGGAGTTCCGCCATCAAGCTGGCCATCAGTGATTGTGTAAGCAAAACTGTCGTCCCCAATATAACCGGCATCCGGTGAATAGGTGAAAGTACCATCCTCATTGAGGGTCAGTTGGCCATGCTGTGGTGTAATACCGTCCAGCACAACAACCAACGAATCTCCGTCAGGATCAGAATCATTGCCAAGGACATTACCTGAAACATCTGTGTTCATATGTGTTGTTGCCGTATCGTCACCTGCCGACGGCAAGATATTATTTACATTAATTGTAACCGTTGCCGGGTCACTATATAACTCGCCATCTGTGGCAACATACGTGAAACTGTCCGGCGTCCCGTTGCCGGCATAGCCCGGATCAGGAGTATAGATGTATTCACCGTTCTCATCTACTGTCACTGTGCCATGACCGGGTTGTGTGTAGGAATCCACAGTAAGACCATCTTCGTCATTTGTCAGGACATTACCACTAACCGGATCGCCCATATGTGTTGTTGCCGCATCGTCCAAGGCTATCGGGGGAACTGGGTATATTGGTACTATATATGGCGGATCCGGATAATCGGGTACGTCACCGGATGAATCCTCCTCAATCTCCAGCAATGCATGAGAATAGCCATGGGTCTCATCCCAATCCTCAGGAGGATCCGTCGAAAACACCTCGGCCACGTTACAAAATATACCGGTTTTAGCATAGACATGAACGGTTGCATCTCCACCTGCATCGCGAGGAAATTCACCACCGGCATATATTAAAACGGATGCTTCGGCCGGTTTGTAATATTGGGTAGTACGTGCATATGCTTCTATTTGATTTTGTCCGGGATTTACTAATATATCCTGACCTGAACTTATGAGAACTTCTGCTGAAGTCGAATTTTTACCATAAGCCCGAGCTTTAATCGTACCATCAACCTGCACATTGCCATTGACAGATTTCAGATATGTTTTGGCCTGGCCATCCGACCTCTCATGACAGAGCTGATTTGTAGTTGTCCCTGCGTTACCATTAATAGTCAGGTCACCATCGGCAATCACGGAAATTTCAGCATAACCGCCACCAGCAACTCCCAACTGCCCCGTTGTAATATCTCCTTCGTTGTTGGTATAGAGTCTGATTTTACCAGGCTCGGTTCCACCTAAGCTTATGTCCGTTATAATATCGCCGGTCGTAATTCCACCGGCACCGGCCAGCATATAAACATTTCCACCTGCTGTGCTGTGAATTGCCGTATCATCCGATTCAAACGCAATTCCACCGGTATCATATTTTGTTCGAAGCACGATTTCACCGCTTCGACATGTAATTTCACCGTCATCAATAGATTCTACGGTTATAATTCCCTGTGTTTTTGAATTAGCAACAAGCTCAACGTCGGTAGCTGATTGTGACTGCTGTTCAATCCACTTTTCATAGACAGTATTATCAGGCGGAGAAACAGGCATAAAACCATCTGCAACAGTCATGTCGAAAGCTTCAATCATTACCTTTCCTCTTTTGCCATTCGTTGCAGAGGCATCGATGTCACCGGCCAAATTGACCTGATCGCCGCTAATCTCAACAGTTGCTTCAACCACATCATCAATAACACCGTTCGGTGTATGACCACCCGTGGCCTCGATTTGTGCACCGGACTCGATAACTGTCCGACCCTCAGAATGGACAACAATCAAACCGGCGTCACCGTCGGTCCCTGCATTCGCAGTAGTCCGACTACCCGAAGCGAGAATAACTTCATCGCCTGCAGTCAGGCATATGCCGCCTCCATCGCCATTTGTGCCGTCGGCATCAATAGTGCCGTTTTGCTCTACATTGCCACGTCCGGCCTCGACCTCAGGAAGCTCAAGCGCGGATGAAAAGATATCACCAGCCGCAAGAACCACTGTCCCGGCCGGAGCTTCGATGTCACCGTCGTTTATAATATCACCATCTCCTCCTTCGTTTACCGTGACAGAATCCATTTCAACAATAATATTGCTGCCAGGTTCTCCGAGGAGCACTCTGTCACCCGCGGCCATGACAACGAAACCACCCTCCCCAGCCGTTATAGTGCCATTATTTCGAACGTGCTTACCAATAAGGGCAACTCCCTCAGCAGCGGTTATCGAGCCATCGTTAATAACCGGGCCGGTGCTGAGGTCCCCATCGATGAACTGATAATTTCCAGCAATAAAATCCAAATCCGATATATCAAGACTGGAAGCGACTAACTGGTTGATATTTACCGAGGAATTCGCACCGAAAAGGATACCGGCAGGATCGATTAGGTAAATATTACCTGTGGCATCGAAACGGCCGAGAATCTGCGTACCATCTCCAGAATACACTCTAAATAATGCATTGGCATTGGCACTGGACTGAACGCAATTAACAAAATGGCCTTCTGCGATATCAAAATCACTGAAGTTACCGATTGCACCGTCGGTAGCAGTCATATCCTGAGTAATACCCCCTCCGAGAGGAGTCACGTTGATATCTCCATTTATAATCCCATCCGGCTGCAGTACAACTTCGGCCAGCACAACCGACGTGTTGAAAATCAAGCAACAAGTAAGGAGGCATATGACCGCCCTCCTCACATAATTACTCTTTAAGATTGTATCATTACTTTTCATTTACCCTCTCCCTGTTATCAATAACAATTATCTTTTCATTCTCCTGTATCTTTTATTTCCATCCCGACTACGCAGCCGGGTAAAACG
>CAZMWN010000050.1:15205-15509 GCA_964569935.1 uncultured Pirellulales bacterium | reverse complement strand
GTAATATTCAACAGGTTTCTAAGACTTATGGTCCACTTGTAACAAATAAAATCAACGAGATGAAGGCGATGATGAAAGGTCTCGAAGAAGGTGGTCAGGAAGGGCCATTTGGGAACATACAGAATATTCTCAACATGTATATAACTGTTATTGATGCCCTGTTAAAGGAAACACAATCTCTGAGTATAGCTATCAATCCGAAGCCAAATATCTTGAATGTTACAAAAACCGTATGTGCTGTCCCCGAAACGGAAATGGCAAAGATGTTTGTTACAGATGCTTCATCACAAAAGGAGAACACTCT
>CAZMWN010000050.1:0-15195 GCA_964569935.1 uncultured Pirellulales bacterium | reverse complement strand
ATGGGGCGATGATGAATTATGGGTGTAATATGAATGCGCCCTTCATGAAGCAACTTCAAGCCGGCAGTGTTGATATTTTTGCCGCTATGGGGGGTGACACTATTAGTGATGCAAATGTCACAAAAATGAAAACTCTGACAAATAACGTCCTTAACTGTCTTGACGGACCAGTGGCGTATTCGGTGTTGATAGATCCAAATAGTAAACCACTGTTTGTACTAAAATATGTTATTGCTATAAAAGACAAGGAAAAATTTAATCAGTTGATTGAAGAAGCGGCAGAAATGATGGCAACCAGCGGTATTATGGATTTCTATAAGAGCGTCGGAATGGAAACCAGCTTCGAAATAAAGCGTGGTGTTGACAGCTATAAAGGTGTTTCAATAGATTCGGCGAAGTTTGCGATGAAATCCACCCAAGTCGGTACACCTCAGGCCCAGATGATGACAGCTATGTACGGCGATGGATTTGATTATCGATGGGGCGTTGTTAAGGATATGTTTGTTTGTGCCGCCGGAGGCGATGTGGATTCAAATATACGCGAATTGATTGACAGGGCACAAGATGATAGCCCAAAACAGATTGGTTCTGAGATAAAATCTGCGCTGGCATTGTTGCCGGAGGCAAAAAAAGCTGATTTTTTAGTAACGTTTAATTTGCTTCGGGTATTTAAAATGGCATCGTCTTTTATGCCTATACCAATCCCGAAAATGGATATACCGACCAAGAGCAATATCGTAATTACAGGCAAGGCAGGAAACGGCAAGTTGGTCGTGGATTTAGCCCTGCCAAAAGAGCACCTGGCTGAGATTATGGGTGCATTTTTAATGATGCAACAACAGCAAATGCAACAACCGCAAGTACAATAAAATAGCAGCAGTTATACAACGAAATCAGCACTTATGATTTCATTGGTTATTTATGTGTAGGGCGAAAGGAAAAAGGCGGTCGGATTGATTCGGTCCGACCGCCATATCTTTTATACAGAATGCCCTAACTACTTGAGATCTATTTTTACCAGTCGTCTTTGTAAATCACCCCTGGAATCAGTTGAAAATATCTCTATTCTGTTGGGGATGTTTAAGCCCCCCTCTTCGATCTCATGATAATCATAGCCGCGAACTGTTAAAAACTGGTCTCTACCCAGACAAGCAATCCAGATCATATCGATTAATAGATTGTCTCTGTTTTGATAGAAAACGGCTTTGGGAATACGCAGAATTGATTCGATGTTTGCCCTGCTGCGTCTTTCAATCGGATGATACCACTGCCCCTGTATTTTAATTGGATTATCATCTTTGGTAAAATCGACCGATTGATCCAACAAGCGTACCGGTGCAGTTACGATACTTACTATCGCTTCGGCAAAACATTGATTATCCACCAAGCTCATAGAGTTTATAATATGTCCCCTTCCCTGCAATACTTCAAACCGCCCCTGCGACAAGCGCCAGGCAAAGTTGTTCTGGGGTTCTTTGCCGAAAATCTCAATGGAATTCGACCATGGATAAACATTGTAGTGCTGCTCTGTCAGATACAAACTGCCATCAGGCTGATAGAAAGTGACCACACAATTAAGCTGTAGCTCGATAGTCCTGATCCATACGTCTAATCCTCCGGCAGATTCAATTGCCCCGGCTGCATAGTCAGATGGAACATTTATCATTGCAAGATTAGGTTCACGAGCTAAAACATCCACATCTTTTTTTTGTTTCCGTTGACATCCTGCCAAAATAAAAGATGTCACCAAGACCAAATAAATGATTTTTGAGAAGCGATTACTCATTTCCTTCACACCTCCTATTTTTTATTTATCACATTTCAAATTTGCAAGCTGCTCCATCAAAGCATATCTTTGAGCTGCGTCGTTACTGGCAAGTTTCATTAACTCTGCGGCCACTTCGGGTTTTGACTGCTTGAGTGTACGATAACGGTTTTCGCCGTAAGCATAGTCTTCAAACTTTTCTGTTGGACTCTTTGAATCAAGCTGCAACGGATTTTTGTCCTGCTCTTTGAGCCTTGGATCGAATCTATACAGCGGCCAATGTCCACAGGCAACAGCCTTTTTCTGTTCCTGATTACCCATGGTCATATTAATACCGTGAGCGATGCAGTGTGCGTATGCAATGATAAGTGAAGGTCCGGGATATGCCTCGGCCTCGACAAAAGCCTTGACCGTTTGATTGGTATTGGCGCCCATGGCCACTTTTGCAACATAAATATTACCGTAAGTCATAGCGAGCAATCCAAGGCCTTTTTTGGGAGCGGGTTTGCCCCCCGCCGCAAACTTGGCTACAGCGGCCCTTGGAGTTGACTTTGACATCTGGCCGCCTGTGTTGGAATAGACCTCTGTATCCAGCACAAGCACGTTAACATCGGCTCCGCTTGCCAGAACGTGGTCAAGTCCACCATAACCGATATCATAAGCCCAGCCATCTCCACCCATTGCCCAAACTGACTTGCGAACAAGAAAATTGGCGATATCCAACAGATGTCTGCAATCTTTACAGTCACTCTTTTTACACTGTTTTCTGAGCTCATCCACCCTGGCTCTTTGTTGTTCAATTGTTTCCTGTGCCGGATCATTAGCTAAAGTTGCTTCACGTATCTGTTCGGCAAGCTTTTGCTCAACACAGCCTTGCTCTGCAACTTTATCCAGAAGCCACAAAGCCCTCTCTTTGAATTTGTCTACAGTCAGCCGCATTCCCATTGCAAATTCGGCAGCATCTTCAAAAAGACTATTGCTCCATGTTGGCCCCCTGCCGTCGGTGCGAGTAGTATAAGGTGTTGTTGGGAGATTACCACCGTAGATGGATGAGCAGCCGGTAGCGTTTCCGATATAAGTTCTATCTCCGAATAATTGTGTCAGCAGTTTGACATATGGTGTCTCACCGCAGCCAGCGCAGGCACCGGAGTATTCAAACAAAGGCTCAATCAGCTGGCTGCCCTTAACGCTTGCTGTCTTGAACAGTTTTGGATCGGTATTCGGAATCGCAAGGAAATATGCATAGTTCTCACGCTCGGCGTCTCTGAGCGGTTCCTGTGTCGCCATATTGATGGCTTTTCGTCCTGTTGGTTTTTTGTCCTGGTCTTTCTCCTGTGCCGGACAAGCCAGCACACATGCACCACAACCGGTGCAGTCTTCCGGAGCTACCTGAACGGTGAACTTCATACCGGCAAAATCTTTGCCTTTGGCATCTGCGCTCTTAAAGGTTTCAGGTGCGCCTTCGATGTGTTTCGGATCATAAGCTTTAATTCTTATCGCTGCATGTGGGCAGACTAAAGAGCATGTCCCACACTGTATGCAGATATTCGGTTCCCAGACGGGGATGTGAACAGCTACGTTTCGCTTCTCGAATTTAGTCGTCCCCGTTGGGAACTTGCCGTCGTCCGGCATCTTGCTCACCGGCAATTGGTCGCCGTGGAACGCCATAAGCTCGGCTGTTACTTCTTTGACAAAATCGGGAGCACTATCAGGTACTAACTGCCGCATCTTTATTTTGCTTGTTACCGTACCGGGTACTTTTACTTCGTAGATTTTATCAAGTGCTGTATCAACTGCCGCATTGTTCATATCGACAACCTTCTGGCCCTTTTTGCCATAGGTTTTCTGGATGGCGTCCTTAATTGCTTTTACGGCGGTATCAAGTTCGATAATGCTGCTTATCTTGAAAAACGCAGTCTGCATGATAACGTTTATCCTGGCACCAAGACCAAGTTCCTCGGCGATATCGATTGCATCAATAACGTAGAATTTCAGCTTCTTATCTATTATCTGTTTTTGCACCTCCTGCGGTATCGTATCCCAGACTTCGTCCGGTCCGTGAGTGCTGGTCAGCAGGAACGTTGCACCCTCGCGTGCCGGCGTGAGCATATCGAATTGTTCCAGAAATGTCGGATTGTGACAGGCGATAAAATCTGCCTTGCTTACAAGATAAGGCCTTCTAATTAATTTCTTGCCGAATCTTAAATGTGATACCGTAACCGCACCTGCTTTCTTGGAATCATATACGAAGTAGGCCTGAGCGTAGTTATCTGTTTGTTCGCCGATTATTTTTATCGAATTCCTGTTGGCTCCGACAGTCCCGTCCGAGCCGAGCCCGTAGAATAATCCGGAAAAGTATCCCTCGTCGGAAATAGCGAAAGACTGATCAACTTCCAGGCTTGTATTAGTTACATCCTCGATAATCCCTACGGTAAATTTGTTTTTGGATTTGTCCTTATCGAGATTGTCGAAGACGGCCTTTACCATAGCAGGTGTAAAGTCCTTTGAGCCGAGCCCATAGCGACCACCGACGATAACCGGATAATCCTTAAATGGTGCTTTGCCTTCGCCCATTGCTTCCCCAACGGCTGTTCGAATATTGAGGTATAACGGCTCACCTAATGAACCGGGTTCTTTCGTTCTATCGAGCGCAGCAATCTTGGTGGTTGTTTTTGGCAAAGCGGCGATGAAATCGTCCGTACTGAACGGCTGAAATAATCTAACCTTCACCACACCTACTTTTTCGCCTTTGGCAGCCATGTATTCGACAGTTTCATGGGCTGTATCGGCTGCAGAACCCATTAAAACGATAACCTTATCAGCATCCGGCGCACCGACATAGTCAAATAAATTGTATTTCCTTCCCACTACCTGTGCAAATTTATCCATCGTATCCTGGACGATTTTCGGAACAACTAAATAGTATTTATTGACCGTTTCCCTACCCTGGAAGTACACGTCCGGGTTTTGAGCCGTGCCGCTGATCATTGGTCTATCCGGTGTAAGACCACGTGCTTTATGGCGGGCAACAAATTCATCGTCAATCATCGCGCGCATATCATCCATCGGAATTTCTTCGACCTTTTGTACCTCGTGACTTGTTCTAAAGCCGTCAAAGAAGTGCAGGAAAGGCACACTTGATGCCAAAGCTGCCTGCTGTGCGATAAGTGCCATGTCCATCACTTCCTGAATGCTGTTTGAAGCAAGCAATGCAAAGCCGGTTTCCCGACAGGTCATGACATCAGAATGGTCACCGAAAATAGAAAGCGCCTGACAAGCTATTGAACGGGCCGAAATATGAAAGACGGTAGGTAACAATTCCCCAGCAATTTTATACATATTTGGAATCATCAGCAACAATCCCTGGGAAGCAGTAAAGGTTGTTGTTAAAGCACCAGTCGCCAATGCACCGTGTACAGCACCGGCTGCTCCTGCTTCCGATTGCATTTCTGTAACAGAAGGTAGCGTTCCCCATATATTAGTCTCACCTTTAGCTGTTTTTGCATCGGCAATTTCTCCCATGGATGAGCTTGGAGTAATTGGATAGATTGCGATAACTTCGTTCGTGGCGTGCGCGACGTACGACGCCGCTGTATTGCCGTCAATTGTAACCATTTTACGTTTCATTGTTTTACCACTTTCTATAACATTAGAACAACAAATAAGTTAGCTTAAAAAAAGCCCCTCTCTACCCCCTTACAACCTGTATTACTAACAGCGATGTAGTCTGTTACGCTCAGGCAAAACCATATTGTTTGCAGGTCTTTAAATCGCCGCCTGCGCAACAGAAGGAATATTTATACAACTTTTAAACGAGCATAGCAATATTAAATTTTGACAACTTGAATAGCGACAATAAAGCTGACATGCCCTACAGCTTATTAGAAAAGCAGCGTCAAATACTTATTCCATCATTTCGCTTTTCATATCTCAGCAAAGCTGCAGAATGAAGATAAGAAACACGATCTATTTATAAAAATGTTATTTTGTTGAGCTAAAATGCTCCCCATTTCTGCTTTCCCGGAATGTAATAGCTCGGGCAAATAAAACGGAAAATATTTACAATTTTTCTGGCTTTGTTAAGTTTCGCTTGATCCTTATCTTCCATAGTGGCAAATTGGCTCCCGAAGATTTCTGAGAAATATTCTTCAGCGGCTTCTTTTTTTTCTTCTTCAGTATTAAATAAGCTGCGTAATCTGCCCAGTTCTCCTGCATCAAGCCAGAAGCCACAACAATTCGGGCATTCATCGACTTCGACTTCCTTTTTAGTACTGAAGAAGTGCCTCATCATTACTATATTATCACATTTCGGACATTTTATTTTTTCCGAACGGTCGACAACTATACTTTCGTCTCGCTCTATGTCCAGTAGCTCTTCTCCGGCAGATTCATGTGGCTCGTCAAATTTTTTAAGCTCGAAATTGTCGAACCAAATGCCCCCACAACCACCTTTACATACATCAACCGTAACACCCGAGACTGTAATTTGTTGTAACTGATTTCCGCAGGCTGGACAATTCATAATCCGTTATCCTCCAAAAAGTTTTCCATAAAATGTTTTGTTCCAATGAACTTTTACGAACAATGTTACTTTTCAAGACCAAAATAGTCAAGCCATTGTTTTGTTTCACTATCGCTTAGGCCATGACGTTTTGCTCCGGGTTCTTTCTTTGGTCTTTTCCTGTTAAGTTGTTTATTGACGTTAGTCCAGAATTTTTCCGATTTCACCGAAGCTGCTTTTCTTGTACGGGCAGCTTTTCGCAATCTTCTATCGCTGCTGACGATTATCAGTCTTTTTGGTGCGGTGCTCGCACTTATTTTGTCCTCGATTACTGAGTCGGTATCTGTGCCTAAGCCGGAAAAAGAAACTTCGAGACCGTTTATGTTATCGAAGGCGCTTTTATCCGGTGGTCCTGTTCCGTCAAAAATAATTTCGCCGCTTTGACCGGTCAGCTTCATATAGTTACTTATCGTCCGACATAATTGAACATCATTAATTATTGCAGCGCCTTCATCTATTTTAGGAATTGCATATAACAGATTATGGCCGTCAATAATAAACATTGTCTATTGTTGATTGTTCTTAACGAGTAGTATGTGAACTTTTACTGCGAACCTACCGCTTTTAGAATTATGCTTCGAATCTTATCTCACCGCCGACAATCGTTTTTTCAACCTTACCTTTGACTTTCCAGCCATTATATGGGCAGTTCCTGCTCTTCGAGCGGAACTTATTAACATCGACTTTATATTCCGTATCGGGATTAATAATAGTTACATCGGCCTGTTTGCCTTTGCTTAGTGTGCCTTTGTCGATTCCGATTATTTTGGCGGGCTTTTCGGTCATAAGTTGAATCAATCCCGGCCAGTCCAGGATACCGGGCTCGATAAGGGCCTTGATATAAAGACTCAAAGCACATTCCAAAGACGCTATGCCGAAAGGAGCCGTTAAGAATTCCAGCTCCTTCTCACTTTGAAGATGTGGTGCATGGTCGGTCGCAAGCGCATCAACCACACCATCGGCGATTGCCTGCTTGATAGCTTCGATATCTTTAGCTTCTCGCAGAGGTGGATTGACTTTATAGTTGGTGCCATATTCAGCGCAACATTCTTCGGTCATTAGCAAATGGTGTGGTGTCACCTCACATGTAATCGGCAAAGATTCTTTCTTGGCATCTCTTATAAGCTCAATCGATCCTGCTGTAGATATGTGCAGGGCATGGTAGCGAATGCGTTCTGAGGGGATTTTTTTCAGAAGTTGAATATCCCGCCATAACATAGCTTCTTCTGCAAGTGGGTCTATACCAGGCAGGCCGAGGATTGTCGAATAGTACCCCGAGTTCATTACACCGTTGCTGGCAATACGGTCATCCTGGCAATGCTGGGCTATAACTACGTCGAACATCCCGACATATTTCAGTGCCCTTAACATAACCGCCGGGTCCTGTACTCCGTTGCCATCGTCGGTAAAACCAACGGCTCCGGCTTCAGCCATAAATCCCATCTCTGCAAGCTCTATACCGGCGAGCCCCTTTGTGATAGCCCCCATGGTATAAACATGAGTCTTTCTTGCCTGTCTTGCTTTGCGGTGGATATATTCGACATCGGTCTCGTTTTCTACTACAGGATTTGTATTCGGCATACATACGACTGATGTATAACCGGCAGCGACCGCTGCCGCCGAGCCGCTTGCTATCGTCTCTTCTTCTTCGTCGCCCGGCTCTCGGAAATGTACGTGGATATCAATCAAACCCGGTACTACAAGTTTTCCTGTTGCATCGATAACTTGTTGTACCGATTCGGCTGCAGATCCTTCAATTTTTCCTACTTCTACTATCTTCCCATTACCAATGAGTACATCACATTTCTTATCAATGTTGTTTGCAGGATCTATTATCCGTCCATTTTTTATCAATAGTTCAGAACTCATAGCATTTTCATTCCCGCGCAAGCAGGAACCCATTTTTGAACCTTATTCAACAGTTTTTCTCAATGAAACAACAGGTGGGTCTGATCTCAGAGCATCACGGTAAAGTGAGGTTACTGAACCATGATCATGCTCACCATCTTTAAGATATTCTTGTAATATCCCTTGCGTTTTTTCTTTATTTACGCGTAATACATACTGTATTCTGGCATACAATTTCTCAGGTATTTCTTCCCGGTCAGTCAAAGTTATATCTATCATCCTTTTGATAACATCTTCGGTCTTGTTAGGAATATTAAAAAGACCTTTTTCAACCGTTGTAAGTCGCACTTCCGAAACTTCATCTTCTGAAAGTTGGATAAGCAATCGGGTAATCTTGGGATTCTTTATTGTGTCACCCCATATCCAGTAATATCCGGCAACCTCGGCGGTTTTAATCCGCACATCTGGGCTCCCATCTTTGGCGCACGTCTGAATGACAGGAATAAATGTATCGTCGAATAATAAACAAATATTAAGCGAGCAAATACGTTCAAGCTCCATATGCCTCAATGAACTTGTGCCTGTCAAAAGGGTTTGTTTTATTTGCTTTAGCTTATCACTATAATTTTTTCTAACCTTTGCAATATCTTCCGGATTTGTCTCACCTATAGCTGTATTATATACTCTGCTGCTTTTGCCTTCAATCACTCTCATAATATTCTGCGCCTGCTGTTTTTCTTCAGGGTCAGTACTTTTTAAGTAGGGTTTAATTAAATTAATGAATTCCTCTCGTTGGTCCTGCACTCCCCACGCAATACGACCAACTCCATAACCTTGCATAGCAAGGTCAACAAGACGTTTCAACACTTCTGGCGACTTTGGCTTGGCAACAGTAAGTCCGTAATAGAAAGCATTGTACTTCACATCAGGCTCAAAGCTTGCACAGTACAGAATATCTACAGCTCTCTCCACTGAAGGCCTCATGTGCCAGACAAATTTATTCCCAATCGTTCCGATTATATCGTCTTTCTTCGCAGTTGTTCTGCGAAAGCCCTTGCGGACAATTTCAAATATTTCCTCACTGGATACTGTACTAAAAGCGTGATTTTTCACCGCCCACAATTCGTCAAGTTCCTCACCCGCCTGGGCATCATCAGGGAAAAAGGAAGATGGCGATGAAATGTCAACCGTTTCTCTAATCCTTACTTGTTCTTTCTGAGCCATTGCTTTTTTAGCTGCTCGTCTGTCTAAAAACTTGTTCATTGCCTCATCATTTTTTTTCCATTGTTCTTTCTTCCGTTCCATTGTCCGTTGAAGCTGAACGTACTGAGCAGCCGCCGTCACCTCGCCAAACGTTGCTTTGCTTCCGCTGGGCAACTCAACCTCTTTTTCCAAATGGGGCCCAAGTTGTGCCATAAATCCCCACACTCCATCGGATGTTTGTGTGTCTAATCCGAATTCTTTATATATGTTTAATATAAACTTTCTGTCTTGAGGGGAGAGTTGTTTAACTTCTTCAAAAACCGGCACAAGATGTTCCGGAGGATCGTGGCGGCTATTGGACCAGCTATTGACGAAAGGAATGTACTTCATGACGGTTGTCGTATCCGGCTTAATTTCGGCTTGTCCCTGAGTCCAGCCGGGGACGCTGTCGGCGGCGAACATAGCTAAATAGACTTTGCCCTCCGGCAAACCGTAGATCGTCGTCTTGCCTTTCGGCATTCGGTTGCCGCCTATCATATTCTGCATAAACGCCCCACCCCATCCGGTAAAACCCAGAATCGGATCGGCTCGTGTCGGCGAAAGGCTAACAACAAGCAAGGTTTCATCATTCGGTGCATCCTCGTTCATCTGTAGGATGCCGGTGCCTAAAGGACGAAGCAAAACGTCAGGCGAGTTTCCGGAAGAAACCTTGATATGTTCGGTAACACCATGCAGCTCTATTTCTTTCCCATTTTTTTCAAAGACGCCCTTAAACTGTTCCGTATCTTTCCATGATTGAGCAACGAGTCTATACTCACCGGCAGAAATGTTTTTGAAAGTGAATCTGCCCTTATCATCCGTGGTAGTGTAAGCGAGATCCATCGCTTGTCTACCTTTCATGACTTCATCAGTAAAGGGGCGATATGTTTCTTTAGAAACGGGGATGCCGCTGTTCTGATCGCATAAAATAATAATGGCTCCGGTTACGGGTTTGGCTTGAGAATCAAGCACCCGGCCTGTAAGGATTTCGGAAAATGCGTTTTGTGTCACAGAATTTGCTTCAGAGTGAGAAAGTAGAGCGATGGGAGGCAATTCTACCGATTGACTTGCATAACTACCGGCAGCCGAAATGCATACGAAAAAAATGAGGATCGATCTTAACCTTAAGAATGTAGTCTTTATTCTGTTTATTTCCCTATTCCTGAAAATTTGATATCCAACGTATTTCTGTTTATTCTATCGGTTCAACTGTTATGGTAGATTCTATCGTCATGGGTATTGTCATTCCCTGCGGCATTTGCTGATTGGCTTCCATTTTTATTTCGCCGGAGGCTTACAAAATCGATGCCTTAATTTCTTGTAAAACCACATTTACACTTCTTATATAGAACGCTGAGTCCGATGGAAATTTGCAAGGTAATATAAAAAAGCTTGAGTCGCACATAGTCCCTGGAATTTATTTTTTCTGTTATTTAATTCTTCCAATTGTCTGTGAAGTTGATATTTATTTCTAAATTTCTGACAATGATCCTGCTTACTGTTTTGGTGCTTGTTGTGCCGATGCCTGATTAACCAAGAATAACACTGCCATTCTAACTGCAAGGCCATTGGTGACCTGTTCGAGAATAACGCTATTGCTGCCATCCGCGACTTCGCTTTCAATCTCGAGTCCTCTGTTAATCGGTCCTGGATGCATAACCAGGATATCCTTTTTAGCTCTTTTCATTCTCTCAACAGTCAGGCCGAAATAGTGTGAGTATTCTCGAATCGATGGAAATGGATTACCACCCAGTCTCTCGAACTGAATCCGGAGCATATTTATCACATCCACTTTCTCAATGACTTCATCGAGCGAGTAGCTCACCTTTACAGGAAGCTGATTTACTTGCGAAGGCATAAGTGTCGGCGGTCCGACAAATGTCACTTCTGCCCCGAGCTTTGTCATCGCCCACATATCACTACGTGCAACCCGCGAATGAGCAATGTCCCCCACAATTGCGATTTTCAAGCCTTCAAGGGTTTCTTTTATTTTATGTATTGTGTATACATCCAGAAGCCCCTGCGTTGGATGCTCACAGAATCCATCCCCTGCGTTGACCACAGATGCATTGATGTTCCTGCTAAGAAATGTCGCCGCACCACCGGCACCGTGCCGAATGACAACAATATCAATTCCCATCGCCTCCAGATTCTTTGCCGTATCGAGCAAAGTTTCGCCCTTGCTAACGGAACTGTCCTTCTTTGTAAATTCTATAATATCAGCACTTAAACGGTTTGCTGCCAGGGCGAAACTGTTTCGAGTCCTCGTGCTGTCTTCGAAAAACAGATTTACTACAACCTTGCCACGTAAAGGTGGGGCTTTTTTAACCGACCGTGTGCTTATCTGTTCGAAACCTCTTGCGGTATCAAGAATATATGTGATTTCCTCGGTGCTAAGATCTCGTAGTCCGAGTAAATGCTTTCGATTCCACTTGAATTGTCTGCTTTTTCTCATTAAAGCCATATATTGTTCTTCACAGTACTCTTGTTTAATCGACAATAACCTCGTCTTTACCATCCGATTCAACAAGATTGACCTGGACTAAATTACTTGGCTCTGCATCGCTTTTAAATCCGGCATAGTCAGCTTGTATAGGAAACTCCCTACCGGCTCTGTCAATAAGAACGGCTAACTTAATCACACGTGGTCTTCCCAAATCTATTAAAGCGTCCATAGCTGCACGTGTGGATCTGCCTGTATAAAGAACATCGTCAACTAAAATGATAATTTTGTCGTCTATGTCGAACCCGATTTCAGTGGTTCTAACCTGTGGTTGTGCGGTACCTTGTGGTGAATTGAGGTCATCACGATAAAGTGTTATATCCAAGGTTCCACATGGGACATCTTTGCCGAGTTTTTTTGATAATTGCCCTGAAAGCCTCTGGGCCAGTATCTCCCCCCTGCTGCGAATCCCAATTACAGCGGTATTTAAATTATGTGGTATGTCGGAAATGACTTTATCTGTCAGATTTTCAAGAGTCTGCTTGATTTGTTTTGAATCCAAGATTACTTTCATAGTTACAGCAATCCTTTAAACAGGCCAATCCTAAATTACTGTTCGGAGTATATCAACTGCGCCCGATAAAGGCAAGATTTCTCAGGAAGTTTTATAAAAACCTGATTATTAACATTGAAAAATACATTATCATAGATGTTATTGGATTATTTTCTTGAAAACAAGGGTCATTTGTAGTATCATAATGATAAGAAATTGGAGACAAGAAAATATCGGCTTAGGAGGCTGGCAATCGGGGTAGCAATTCTGTCTCTTTAGGATTTACGCGCAATCTCTGGAGTTATGGAGTGGCAGGAGCATCTAAAAAACCGCTGGTTTTGGGTTTGATAGTCTTTTTAATAATACTGTCGGACTCTGTCTGCACTACAGTTAAAGCTGAAAGTCCTGAGAGTGATGGAATTCTACAACCCAAGGGATTGGAATATAGCGGCATTTATAACTTGAGACGGATTGATCCGGCTCTTACGGGTGAGGGTGTAAAATTTGGAGTTGTATGCCGGAGCTTTACGTATATTGACGACGAACCACAAAATGATTACCGCCCAGCTATTGAGCATAACTGTCTAAGGGATAAGAATTTCAGTTTTTATGACCAGGGCGAATTACAGGTAGGTTATTCACCACATTCGACGGCGGTATGTTCGATACTATTTGGTGAGGATACCAATGCATATAATCCACTTATAGGTCAATTTCATTATCAGGGGACATCGCCGCAGGCTCAGGTTGAAATCTACGAATTTAGGTATTTTTTAGTAAATAACATAAGCTGCCATACACCTCCTGAAGTGGACATCATAACTGCTGATTTCGGTTATCCATTTGAAGAATGGTGGACCAGAGGCATTGAATCGTTGGTTGAGCACTACGGTATTATTGTTGTGGCCGGAATAGGTAACGGTTCTGATGCCTATGATTCTGTTCTCTATCCTGCTGCCGGAGCTAATGTAATTGGTGTAGGTTTGGTCAACTCTGTCAATAATGAAAATCCGGAAATTAATTTGGCACATTTTGCATTGGCGTACCCTGAGAATTCGAGCTTCGGACCAACCGGTAATGGGCGATGCAAGCCGGATATAATCGCTCCGGGAAATTGCTTAGCTGCAGATGTAAACTCTCCTAAACAATATGAACCAACCGGCAACTGGTCCAGTTTCTCGACGCCGATAGTTGCAGGTTCAATCGGTATGCTTGTTCAAAAGGCCAAACAAGAGCCTGACCTGAGTATAGCTGTTTCACCGAAAGGTGGGAATTGTGTAATTAAAGCAATATTACTAAATTCTGCAACAAAACTGCCCTACTGGCACAAAGGCCGGTTAAAAACTGACGACGACCATGTTGCTCCTTTGGATTATATTCAAGGGGCTGGCATGTTAAACGCGGTAAGCGCTTATGAACATTTGGTGGCCGGGCTACAGAAACCGGGTAAAGTATCAACTATCGGGTGGGACCTTAACCAACTGGATCAAAATGATAATATTGAATATATATATAGATTCGCTTTAACGGAGCCTGCTGATAAGTATATAACTGCCACAGCGGTATGGAACAGACACTACGGGAGTGTTTATCCTTTTGAACCATTGACGGAGAAAGATAGTAATCTCCGTCTAGAACTATGGGCTGTTGATCCAAATAATCCCGATAACAGCTACATTCTTGATTATAGTGATAGTGCTATTGACAATATTGAGCACATTTATACAGTCGCAGATGCTGAATATACTAATTATGAAATTATTATCTCAATCAGTGACATTGATGAAAATGCACGGGAACTTTTAAACCAGCAATATGGCTTAGCCTGGAATGTTAGCCCCAGACAGGAGAGCGACAGTATATTATGGTATGACCTTAATGCCGATGGAGTTGTTAATGATTCAGACTTAACTATCATGCTAACGAATTTACTGGATAGTGGCAAATCTCCCGAAAGCTATTTAATCGGCGACATCAATCCTAATGGTGCGATCGATGTGAATGATTTGAAGGCTCTTTGGGACCACAATAATCAACAGGCTGATTGGTAATGCAATCAGTAATACATAATCAAATTATCCACATTTGAGAAATAACTTATTCAATTATAATCAATGGAAAGAAACGAATAAATGGGTTTACACTTGAAAATCATACAACTCAATTTGGTATTTGTCCTGTTATTAGCGGGTTCCATAGAAGCCGGCTACACTTTATCGGCTGATAATCCGCAGGACAATAATAGTGTTGTCATTAATGAAATCCACTATGACCCTGATGTTAGAACTGAGTTAATCGAGTTTATTGAACTCTATAATCCGGGCTCAGTCGATGTCGATCTTGCCGGCTGGTATTTTAGTGATAGTATTAGCTACCAGTTTCCAGCCGGTGCCGTACTCCCGGCCGGCGGTTATATTATCGTGGCTCAGAATCCGACTCAAGTTCAAGCCAAATGGGACGAAGGAAGAATGGTGATTGCCGATAATTTAATTTACGGCCCATTCGAAGGAAGGCTCAATAATGATGGGGAAAAGGTTGAACTTTGTAACGTTGCCGGAGAAGAAGTCGATCAGGTTGATTACCAACTTGGATTTCCCTGGCCGACAGTCGGCGATGCAGTGCCGGACAACCGTTCCGACACCAGTCATTCTATACAACTGATTAATTCGATGATAGATAACGATTTGGGTGGAAGTTGGCGTTCGGCTTCTCCCACACCTGCGGCATATAACGGTTCTGTTTATCTTGATAATCCCCCTCCTCATATTCGCCAGGTAAAACAC
>CAZMWN010000049.1:0-15627 GCA_964569935.1 uncultured Pirellulales bacterium | reverse complement strand
CCCTAATATTTGTGCCTCGGCTTACAACGAATGCCGTGATGATTCCCAAAATAATCAATACTGCGATCACTTCGAGGATGGTGAAGCCACAATTTTTTTTGAGGGCAATATTCCGCCTGACTCAGCATACGTATTAATTCCTTAGTTACGATTGCTCGAATTCCTGCACCTTGGAAAACGGAACGCAATTTTTTATTGCTCTACTCAAGATACTTCCCCGGCCAGGACAAAACTTTACGAGTCCCCTCTACGAGCTTTCCCACATCATAGCCCAAGCTACGAGAAATGTCATTAAAATCCATGTTAGCCCCCAAGCAGAATCAAATACCCAAGAGTATATTTTGACAAGATTGTGGTAATTTCAGAAGGCCTGATTTGGCTTCAGCTCTTGTCGCCAGAACCTCTGTTACTTTCTTAATGTCGCTTTTTATTGATTCTTTTTTTGCCCGGACGTTCCCCTTCAACGATAATTTCGTCAAGATTCTCAATTTCACTTAATTGTGCTGCACAGGAAGACTGCGGCCTTAAAGCTTTTATTTCTTTGTCGGCGACCTCAATCAGTAAGGATTAATTTTTCTCTAATGGGTTCCATTATTATAAATAGTTGAATAGTTACCGGCTAATGGTTTAACCATTTGTGCCGGCATCTAATCGAGTTTTGGATTTAGGATTAGCAGGGCTCTTTTCTTCGACAACGGTAGCATTTACATATTTCGATTTCTGGACACCGACAATTTGCCCGAATATAGTTACTAACAAAGCCTTTTCATCTTCGCTTAACTTCTCGGACGCTTCAATTGAATTCATGGCTTGCCATAACTGACCTTCGGTGACTGGACCGTGAGTAGTCAATTTGTTAATTTTTTCATAAAAAGGCCCGGCAACTTCATCTATTACCTCCATTCGCTCTGAAATCTTGCCCATCATGAATTCAGCTTGCCTATATATAGTGCGAGTAAGCTTCTCGAAAATAGCGTTACGAATTTTCTCCGGCAGTTTCTTCGGATTCAAAGCCTCAGTTGATTCTTTAAGCTTTTCCCGAGTCGAAGACAATAGGTTACGACTTTTACCGGCAAAGAGCCCCAATTGATTGGCAACATTACAACACATATCTGAAAAACTCACGTCGCCTCCTTTATATCGAGCAAAGGACTGAACAGAACACCAGAGAAATCGTAACCATAAGCTTGATAAGTATATTCATAGCAGGTCCTGAAACATCCTTAAATGGATCGCCCACCATATCTCCGACCACAGCCGCCTTATAGGCGGCATCCATGTCATCTCCCTTTTTGCGATGACTTTCAATCCATTTTTTGGCGTTGTCCCATGCGCCTCCACCTATAGACATACTCAGACCTAATACCGAACCTACAATCATTGAACCAACTAAAAAGCCTCCCAATGCCTCTACACCAAGCGTAAAAGCCACAACAAATGGTGAAGCAATAGCGATTACGCCAGCCACAACCGTAGCCATCAAGGAATCCCTGGCAATAACATCTACGCACCTATCAGAATCCGGTTCGGCTTTACCGGTCAATAAGCCTTTAATTTCCTTGAACTGCCGGCGGACCTCAATAACCAGTTTGTTTGCTATTCTGGTTACCGCCCCCATGGTCCAGGCGGCAAAGAAAAGCGGTAAAACAGATCCAAGAAACAATCCAACAAGTACTGTAGGGGTAAATAACTCGGCATCGGCTAATTTCGTACCGCCGATATAAGCCGCAAATAAAGCTACCGCCGTAATAACGCCGGCACCAATTGTAAATCCCTTGCCTATAGCAGCGGTAATGTTTCCGGCAGCATCCAGCTTGTCTGTAATCCGCCGTGTCTTTGCACTCGCCCGGCTCATTGTCGCTATGCCGCCTGCATTATCAACTATCGGTCCGTAAGCGTCTATAGACATGATGATTGCCATTGTTGCCAACATTGCCACTGCTGAAAGTCCTATCCCATAGAGTCCAGCCAGCAATAGTGTTACGATTATAGTCGCACATATTGTAATGATAGGCAAAAGTGCACCCATAAAACCTACCGCTAATCCAGCGATTACATTCGTGGCGGCTCCCGTTTTCGACATATTTACGATATATTTAACCGGCCATCCGGAACCAAAGTACTCTGTCTCAAGACCGATCAGAATCCCACACAGAACACCCATTACAACCGTCAGAAAGAGACTGAACTCACCTGTTATTGCAATAATTGCTGCAAAAGCCCCGATGAGGAACAGTCCGTTGGCAATACAGATTACATTCCGCAGAAATATCTGTGGATCCATACGTTTACTAAGAAGCTTACCCGTCGATATAGCCAGCAGGCAACTGATAAGCCCTATAGATATTAAAACAAGAGGAAGTACCACATATTTTAACTCACCCATTCTCAGTGCCATGATGATCGTAGCCACCGTAGAACTGGTAAAAGACTCGAAAAGATCCGAACCCATACCGGAAACGTCACCGACGTTGTCGCCGACGTTATCAGCAATTACCGCCGGATTTCTGGGGTCATCTTCCGGTAGGTCATATTCAATCTTACCTGTCATATCAGCCCCAATGTCGGCACTTTTAGTAAATATCCCGCCGCCAACTCTGCCAAATAGTGCAAAGAAAGAAGCTCCCAGACAAAAACCGGCAACGACATAAGGCAAAGTCTCAGGATTACTGCCATTAAGTACCAGAAGAGAATAGGTACCAAGGCCGATGATACCGACAGATGCCACAGAAATACCCATAACAGCGCCGCCTTGAAAAGCGACATTTAAGGCCTCAGCCAGACCACCTTTATCAGCAGCATGACATGTTCGTACGTTTGAGGTGGTAGCAGCTTTCATACCAATCCAGCCGGGGAGCATTGAACAGATCGAGCCTGCCAGGAAAGCAATAGCTGTCGGCAAACAGAGTGTAAAGCAAATGGCAAGAAAAGATATAACGAGGAAAATCGCGGTCACTTTGTATTCCTGTTTCAGAAAAACCACCGTACCTGAGCGGATTTTCTCGGCAATAGCCTGCATCTTTTCCGTACCCGCTGGATACCCGAAAAGAGAAAAATAACAAAGTAGGGCAAAGCCCAAACCCGCAACGCCAACCAATGGCACTGCGCGTAACAAACCTTCGTAGGCCGGCAACTGTTCCACCGGGATCGGCTCGTCAGTACCACAGATTGAACTATCGGTTTCTATTGATGCTATGGGGATGTACCGGAACTGTCCCTGAGTGTAAATATCGAGAAGTGCGGTGTCGTCATCGTCAGATGCAACGGCGTTGAAGAAGTCATCAAGATCGGAAATGGATGTTCCATTGATACCGACAATTACATCACCCGGCGCAAGACCCGCCTGGTCGGCGGCGCCGCCGGGTACCACCGATAAGACCACGACACCTTCTACCTTACTGGGTATGCTATATGTGTCCCGCAGAGTCGAAGTAATCACCGATAACGACACACCCCAGTCAGAATCATCTGAAGGAGTCCCAGTGGTCTGGGCAGTCATTATGATGGGCGGCGATTCGGTAAGCACCGCATATGTACGGTTCTTATTGCCACCCCTTACATACGTAATTCTGACAGTTTCACCGGGGCTAAATGTTGCCATAATCTCTTTGAATGTATCTGTATCTTTTGTGGCACTGCCATTTATGACGGCGATGACATCGCCTCTTTGAAGACCGGCTTTCTCCGCCGGTGAATCAGGAACAACACTGTTTACAAGAACACCATGCCCGTCATTTATACCCAATTGCGCGGCAATAACTTCATCGACGGAAACAATCACTACTCCGAGAAAAGCAGACGGCGAAGGAGACACTTGTTCGTCTGCGGCTGTTTTAACAATTGTTCTCTGTTCGATTGTGTCTGTGAATTCGCCGATCACGTTGGCTCCGGGAAGATCAAGGTTAAGACCCATCACATTTGAATATAGTAGATAAACAAAAAAAGCGAGCACCATACCTGCCACCACTATGGTCCACTTAACGTAATTTTTCGGGCATTTGTCGAATTGTTCTCTATTTGGTCTGCTCAAAAGCTTAGTCCTTCTCAATTCGTTTTGCTTCTAATCTCGTTGTCGTTCTTTACCTGATTAGTCGGTGGTTCAATATGTGTCTCCACTATTGTCAGGTCGTTAGCATAACGTATTACCTTTTTGCCGGCGATAACTGCCGTGCCGACTAAAATTCCTGCATATTGAGACATCTCTGCCAGAACTTCTAAAAAATCTGATTTCTTGCTACCCATTATTGCTTCTTCCTTTAGATCAAGTATGTTAAATTTCCCCGTCCATATATTGAACCGGTATGTCTTCGCCAACCGGTATCTGCTCTACAGTGACTTCAGGACCGTACACATTTAACAAAAGGAAATGCCGCTGACCCGAATCCAGAAGGCCGTCTGAAAAACTTCCTGATGTAATATAACGGACACCATTGTTTGTAGTATCGACAAAACCATGGAAATGGCCCTGCAGGACAAAATCTACTTCATATTTCTCAAAAAGCTCTACGAGCTGCTGCTTTTCTTCTGTTGCGGGAAATTCATATGCACCGTATGAGTCTCCATATATCGGCATATGGCTTATCACAAAGAGAAGCGGCTGTCTGTTGTTCCGCAGTTGGCCCTGAATCCATCCCATTTGTGCCTCGCCTATTTTGCCACTCGCGGTATCGATTACAATAAACTTTGCGTTACCTCCGTCGAAGGAATACACTGACGGTCCCAGATATCTCCAATAATATGACCACCCGCCATTGTAGATGTCGTGATTTCCCAATGCAGGGTACGAAGGTGATGTAAGTGCGTTAATGTGATCGATGAAATTACTATATTCAGCTTCTCCGCCAAGGTATGTCAGGTCCCCGCCGAATATAACAAATCTTATTTGTTTTTGTTTAATCTCCCTGTCAAGGTCATCAAAGCAGCCATCGCCTTTTGCATACATATGCGGATCGCCGCAAAAGGCAAACGAGAATACATAGGTTCCCTTTATCGCATCTTTATAAGGTGATTTTATCGAGTCAGACAGGCCAAATCTTTGCTCAACCGTTGACTCCTGGGTATCTCCGTAGCTTAATAAAAGCAGAAACAGAGGAAGAAGTATCAGGATGACAGGCGGCCTTATTAGTAAGGCGATGAGTATCCTCTTTAATAAACTTTTTTTCTCTTCTGTTACCTCGGCCATTAGCTCTTTTTTGCCTCCGGCGGCCTGTTGTATTCCCTGTAGGCAAGGTAAAGAATCAAAAGTACCAACAGTCCTATGAATAATACAGTATCATTGGTTGAGCTTAACTGTGGTGGCACTTCAGAAGGCCTGTTCATCCCCGTAGTGCTGCTGGTACCGCCTGGTGTACCTGGTACCCAATCTGATGTTCCACCGGTATTTTCATCTCCTGGTACAGTTGAGGGCCTGTTGAAAGCGGGATTATCCCCCGTTGTAAGCTGCACATCGTCATCGGTGGCAAACTTTCCGCCCTTTGGTCCTTCCTCATCGTCCTCATCGTCATCGGTAAATGGCATCCCACCTGTGAATATTGAGAATATTTTCTGTCGAAGCGTTGTTTGAGTTTGCGTTTGATCAGCAACTTCCAAAATGCCCGATGAATCCAACGGGACATAACGTACCGAACCCTGGCTGTAAACATCCAGAAGAGCAATATTATCATTGTTGGCTGAAAGTGCACTGAAAAAGTCATCCATACTTGATACAGGAGTCTGGTCAATACCTGTGATAACATCTGTCGGCTGCAAACCTGCCGTGTCCGCTGCGCCGCCTGGTGTTACTGACAAAATCGCGACCCCGTCTATATCAGCGGGGATATTAAGCGAATTCCGTATGACTGAGCTAATATCTGAAAGCGACACACCCCAGTCAGCATCCGACGAGTTGTCATCCTGATCTGTTGCCAGACTATCAGAGGGTCCGACAAGCTGAACGTACACTCTATCCCTTTGGGCGTTTCTTATATAAGCAATTCTCACATTATCGCCGGGATTATATGCAGCTAAGAGCTGTCTGAAATCCTCTTTATCTTCTATCTCCTTGCCATCCAAAGAGATTAAACAATCACCTCTTTGAAGCCCGGCCGCTTGAGCAGGAGAACCATCAACAACACCATTTACAAGAACACCTCTCTGGCCCGGTAATGACAACTGCTCGGCAATAATAGCATTGACCGAAAGAACCTCCACACCCAAAAAGACTGAAGGCTGAACTGAGACATCTTCGACGGCAGAGGTTTGCACAATATTAGTTGTCTGCACAAGATTGGTTGTAGTACTCATAGTGTCATCTGTAGATCCTGATCTCAGCCTGTTTGGCGCAAATTCAAACAGAATATATACACCTAACATAAGTATTATGCCAAATAGAAAAGCCCATAGAGCACTTAGCTTGCCTTTTATTTTATTCTTTTCCACAGTGTAATTACCTCACTCGTTTATTTTGAATTATGCTTGTCGATTTTATCTTGCGTCAAAAATAGAAGCATCTTCGAGATATAACTATGTTGCAGCTAATTTATAAAATCTAACTATAATCGGACTGGAAATCGCAAATGAGATTAAAAAAACAATCCGTGTAATCCGGATGTTGGATTTAACAAAACCTCACCTAATTGAGGCTATGATAGAAAATGTGCGTTTTTCCTACGACGGTTTTGCTTCACACTTGAGATGTCTTTTTACATTACAATCCCATATCGCCTTCGAACCCGCCGTTACGGCGACACCTACCGTAAAAGGAATAATCGAAGAAGTAGAAATAAGCAGAGTGGTAGCTCTTACTGCATTGCTTGCCAGTAATCCCATTCCGGAAGCAAGACCAAGACCCGCCGCTTCGCCCGCAGTGTCAAGAACGGCGTCCTGTTTACTTATCCTGCCACGCTTATACTTCCTGAGATTCAGCAGAGCAGCTACGCTCCCCCACACAGCGCCAACTGCAACACCAGCTTTAAGAGGATTGATAGCCTCTACCGTTACCGCCCTCACAGCTCCTACGCTACGACCCATTGTGTATCCAAGTGTACTTGTCACGGTCGTCGGACAGTAATAATCACTTGTATCCATCGTTAATGCTCCTATTCTATTTATTATATTATCTATACGATTATATTATTGTTCAAGCCAATTTCTTTTTTCTTCCTATGAATCTTTTCCTGTAAACCATAAAAGCGGCCTTACCCGAATGTTCCATGATTTCATGATTTGAATGAGAACTCACCACTATTGATACTACAGGCAATGCCCGTGGTACCAAACGTACAAGCAAATTTGCGGTCATATGTTCGATGTACTCCTCCAGAGCCTTCGAACCCAGAACCGTAACACCTTTCTTTGTCGTCTTTTTAATTGTTTTGTCCTTAATTTTTTTCAAAGTGTCTATTTCCTCTAAAGCCTTGAATTTTATCTCCGAGCCTCCGATACCGATTTCCATTATTCTCAGAATTATCTCTTTTTCTATTATGTCGTTGGGATCATAACCATAACAAAACGCAATTTCCTGAATCATGTGAAAGTCCTGAATCAATATCGTAGTTAAATCTACAGTCGCCGTCAGTGCTCCACCAAGCCCTGCTGCTGCACCCTGAATGGCACCTGCCCTCTCGTGAAATTTTATATGTTTGCGGTTACATTCGTCGAGTAAAGCCAAATCGCACTTTTTTAGTCCCGATAATTTTTTTATCTTAACGCCATGAGCATTTGCTCTTTTTATCAATTCTTCGGGATCAACCGTACAGGTGGCGGTAGATAATAAATTCTTAATGGTTTTCTCAATTGCGCTTTCAAACCTCTTGAGCCTTTGATGCCCGATTTTGCCAACTACATAATCCACCGGCCTGGAAGTAGCATCAAGAATCTTTTTATGAATTCCCTTGTGCTGCGCCACCTCCCACTTTTTTATTTCCTGTAAGCCCTTTATCTCATATTGACTTAGTTTCACTGGTTACCCTCCTACAGATTCATTAACAAATTTCGACATTGTTCAGGAAGATTTAGTTTTCCGCCTTTCTTTTCCACACGTTTCAACACTTTAGAAGCAATGGATTTTATGCCCTCTCTATATTCATCCTTATCCGCTTTGTCGGACCATCTGAGTTTAGCAGATAATTTTAAGATTTTTCCCGCCTCCAGAATGCTTACCTCATCGCTAATTCGCTGGATGTCCTCTTTCAGGAGCGCTTTCTTGTCCAAATCCCCTAAAGATTTAGCGCAAGAGCTATCCGGATCCATCTTATCCATACCCTTTTTGCTCATTTCGTTCAATAAATCGGCTAGTTTCTTCCTTATTGGATTCATGATAATAGTTCTAAATATTATACGCGTACTTCGGCTCAGCTTTAATGACTGTTTTCATTTCAGGGAACTCCGTTTTGAACTTCTCGGTTATAGAATGGATAATGTCATGAGTTTCCTGTTCATCGGCGTCTTGCTCCAACACAATGTCGAAAACCACGTTACATCTATTCGCATTACAACCGACGATTCTTAAATCATGAAAAGCACTTACTCTCCTGTCTTCAGAGATAATATCTTTTATAGCCCTGGTGATTTGCTCATACTGAGGGTGGTCCTTGTTTAATGGATCAACATGAACAACCGCCATTCCAGGAATCTTCTGAGTGATTGTATCTTCCACTTGCTCTGCAAGATCGTGAAGCTTGAAAGCAGATTCATTATCTGATACCTCTATATGCAAAGAGATCACACTCGTTTGGCCATATTTGTGGAAGATTATGTCATGAACACCTAAAACTCCTTCGTGGGTCATTGCCAGTTCTTCTATTTCTTTAATAGTTTCTTTTGAAGGTGCTTCGCCCAACAAGGGATTAATCGCTTCTTTGGCAATCGAGTATGCTGAATAGAATATAATCAAAGAGACAAAAACACCCATTACTCCGTCAACATAGTTGTAACCAAATCGTGATGTGATAAGTGCAACAACTACTAGGCCGGTAGCAATTACATCACTTCGATGATGAAGAGCATCTGCCTTAAGGGCCTGCGAATCAATAATCTCTCCGAGCTGATAAGAAAACCGTGACATTAGTTCCTTTATCACAAGAGTTGCAAGGACTATTAAAATTACACTGGTCGGTGCCATAGTACTATGCGGTTTAACGATAGCGTGAATCGATTTTTCCGCCAGTTCCACGCCCGCCATAAATAGTAAAACCGAAACGACCAGAGCCGCTATCGACTCCATTCTCCCATGGCCGAACGGGTGCTCTTTATCTGACGGCTTTCGGGCCATTCTGAATCCGATTATAACCACCGCTGAAGTACCGGAATCGGCTAATGTATGAACAGCATCGGCAATCAAAGATACGCTTTTTACCGAAAGACCAAGGACTATCTTAACAACGAACAGCAGCAGGTTAATCACAATGCTTACCCAGCCTTCAAGTGCCCCATAGCGCGACCTGACCTTCAGATCATTCACACTCTGGTGATTCTTAATGGCTTTCGCTACTATCCAACGAGTAAACTTTTTCATAAACTTCACACTCAGCCATCAATTGCCTTTAGCAATAGCGGCCTGGCCTTGTTTATTGGTATTGCAAAACTGACACCTGAGAAATATCCCGACGGCGAGGCAATAGCGGTATTGACACCAACCACCTGGCCCTCGCTGTTTATCAGTGCCCCACCGGCACTGCCACGGTTTACGGCAGCATCAGTTTGAAAAATATCTTCATAAACAGTATTACCAATAACGATACTTCGCTTGTTATCACTAATAATACCTGCTGTTACTGTATGCTCGAAACCAAAAGGAGAACCAATCGCAAGAATTGTATCGGTTGCTTTGACCATATCTGAGTTTGCCAGTTTCGCTACCGGCAATGGTCTGTCCGATTCTATCTTAAGTAGTATAAGATCATTGGCGATGTCCACATCGACTATTTCCGCCTTATATATCTGGTTAACGGAACTAAAAACAGTTACGTTAACGGTTGAGTAATCTTTGATTAAGTGATAGCAGGAAAGAATATACCCACGAGAATCAATAATAACGCCCGAACCCAGAGTCTCTTCGTCCGTTTGCAGGGCAGCGGTTGACGGTATATCAAAATCCAAAGCAGGCCCGCCTCTCCTGTTTGACGAACCGACATCGGCTCCGGCAACATCTATATTTACAACTGCCCGCCTTACTGCTGCTACTGCGTCCGTAAGGTCGTCATCGGAACATGCAACAAGTTGTATATCCGACGACGTTAAGGCTATATTGCCACTGCCGGTCCCGGAAGAGCCATTCTGGATGGTGTTGGTCGTTTCGGATCTCTGTTGCATCTCGAAACCGAAGAAAAGCAATTGGCACGCTATGAGAATTACGAATCCGACAGCTAATGTAATCATTACCACATTAATTGGCGAGTATTTCTTCTTTTTTCTAAGTTTTTCGAGTTTACTTTCCGTCACTAAAATACCTCCGCTTCGTCCTTTTCATCCTTTTCTTTTCTCTTATCCTTTGATGAAGGTGGGCCGCCGCCCCCGTGCTCCTCTTCATCGTCATCGAGAACAATCCCTGATGACGAATCCTTGAGCCGGCCGTCACTGTATATGTCGATAGCCTGCTGAACCGTACCAACAAAGCCGGTATAAACCTTGACTTTCAGATCTTTTAGTGATTTAAGGGCACTTGCGCTCAGGTTATTACATATAACAACAGATCCACCTTCAGAAACTATGAATTGTCCAATTTCCGTACCGGTCGCTCTTTTGTCTCTGTAATATGGATTGGGCACCACATCATATGTTCCGAGACCGAACATTAAGAAATAACGGGCGTCGTCAAGCAACTGTGCAATATCCGATTTAAGTGACCTTCCAGTCGATGGAACAACCAGCTTTTTGGAAGTACCTGCCACATAAACTGCATTCGACGTTGAAGCAACCGTCATTGCCGCTGTTGGTATTACACCACCACCGGGTGTATCACTACTTACCCCTCCCGGAGTTTCATTGACCAACCGAGAGCCGCAGACAGGACATGTAAGCGATGAACATGGGACACCTATCGGGTGTGTTACCGTGACATTACACATAGGACAGACACACAATGTCGACCGACCGCTCTGCGCTGCGCCGGAACTGGACTGACCGCCACCCTGAGATTGCCCGTCTACAGCAGGCCCGGCATCTGATGGTCCGACACCTGCACCCTCTGTCGGCGGTCCACCTGCTACCGGAACAAGCGATACCAACTGGGTCTGAACTGCGGGCTGTTGTGTTTGGCCCAAAGGCGGCACATCTTCAGGCTTGCTCGATATCGGCACTAAGTAAAACGTCTGCTGAACAGGTGGGACATCGTCGGGTTTGCCACCAACAGGAATTAAGTAAAATGCCTGCTGAACAGGCGGGACATCGTCGGGTTTGCCGCCTGTCTGCATTGCAGCACCACCGGTTGTTCCCCCTGGCTCAGCATTTACAAGCCGAGACCCGCAGACAGGACATGTAAGCGATGCACATGGAACACCTATCGGATGCGTTACCGTAGTATGACACATCGGACATTCACATAATGTTGAACGGCCGCTCTGGGCTGCGCCTGTGTCAGCCTGACCACCACCCTGAGACTGTCCGTCCACAGCCGGACCGGCATCTGATGGTCCAACACCAGCGCCTTCTGCCGGCGGTCCGCCGGCTGTCGGAACAAGAGCAACCTGTTGATACTGAGTTACAGGTTGTTGCTGGCCCATAGGCGCAGGTGTACTTGATATAGGCACTAAGTAAAATGTCTGTTGTATCGGCGGCACATCATCTGGTTTGCCGCCGGTTTGTATACCAGCAGTCTGCATTACTGCGCTGGCTGCGGCACTGGTGTAGCTTACCATCCTTCCACCACAAACAGGACATTGTAAAGCTGAACAGGGAATCCCTACCGGATGCGTTACTGTCGTACCATCCAGCGGACATATACACATCGAGACCTGCGTGGTAGTGGCTGCTGTTTGCTGCATCGGCGTAGTCGAAGGCTGGTTGCTTATTGCCCAAAGATTGCTCGCCACGGGTATAGCGCTGATTCTGCTTGGCGGAGAAGCGGTCTGGACAGGACCACCGGCTGTTAAGGCAACCGGTCTTACCTGGGTCGGTATCTGTGTCGCCGGAAGCTGGGTTGTCATATCTGTGCCGGTAATCGAATCAGTTCCCGGCGAAGCGGTCATAAGCTGTGAACCACAAATGGGACATACCATGTCGGCACACGAGGTATTTGCCGGATGAGTTACTTCTGCGCCGCAATTGGGACAAACACAAGTTTCAGGTCTGCTTGCCCTGGCATCGCCCTGAGCGGTAAGCTCAAGAGGTTTTCCCATAGAAGGGATTGTTTGAGGTTTTCCGTCAAGGCCGCCACTTTCTTCATCATCTGTATCCTCGGTCCATGGTGAGCCTCCGGTCGGGATTGTGGCAAAAGACGAATTGCCGTATCCACCAAGGTTAGCTTCCTTTAATTCCGGTATTTTTTCCAATTGATAATTTCTTATCGCAGTTCGCACACTGCCTGTAACCGGACCGTAGATTTCAACCTTTGCCAGATAGAAGGTATCAAACGACTGTGGGCCTATACCTCCTACTATTACCGCATCAATCTTCTGCTGCAAAAGCATTTGCACCACAGTTATCCCCATACCACGGACCTGGGCTGCATAAGGATTCTGAATCGCTGTCATTTTACTTTCGGTAAAATCATACAGAATAAAATACGGGGCGGAGGCAAACCGGTAGTAAACTTGCCCATCAATACTTGCAGAATCAGCAGGAACAATTACTCTGTTTGCCTTTATAACCTCTTCGCCAAAGCTCATCAACACAACCTGCGGCGGTGAACTGCCTTCATCAGGAAGTGTTACAAAAAATCTTTTTGCGTCATCAGGAGAGTAAACATCCATCAAGACATTCTCGTTCTCTTGAAGTGCCAGATAAAGAGACTGAAGATTCGGCGTTGGCATTTGGTTGATGCTTTCGATGACATCGCCTACTTCAAGGCCCTGCGAATCGGCAAGCCCTTTCTGGACAACTGATACAATGACAACTCCCTGTTCAGTAGCTGGTATGTCGAACTGTTCTCTGACCTCGTCGGTCAACGGCGAGACAGATATTCCCCACGGTGTTGACATTACAGGATCAACTGTTGTATCAGAGGTACCCGCCACTTTTTTAATATTTGCATCAGTCGTGCCGGTATCATCAGATTTGGAACCAAGTGTGACATAAATATTTCTTTTACCGCCGCTTGCAGTATCAACAACAAGCCTAACGGTGTCCCCGGGATCAAGTTCCAGAATCTGGTCCTGTATCTGGTAGGAATCGGTTATTTGCGTTCCATTGAGGGAATGAATAACATCGCCTCTGGCAAGACCCGCCTGATCGGCCGGTGAGCCCGGTGTCACATTATTTACGAGAACACCGCTTGTTGAAGTTAAGTGGAGCGCGTCACTGACAGTCGCGTCTAAATCCCGAATTTCGGAGCCAAGCCAGGCAATCTTTTCTTCCACCTTGCTGTAGTTTATCTCAAGCCCGCCGCCGGGCGCCCCTTTAAGAACGCGGTCAAGCAAGTCCATTGCAAGAAAGCCAAAGGCCGCAAGAGCTAAAAGACCAATCACTATAGCCCATCGCCTCAACACCTTTTTCTTATATTCCAGAACCTGTTCCTTTTCTTTGGGCGTCATATCATCCGTTATTTTCTTTTTCTTTTTGTCCTTCTTCCATAACATAGCTATATTTCCTTTAATTGTGGTTCTGTCACACGTGACACAATTACAACATCCCCAATCCTCTCGAATTGATTAATCACATTATTCCTGGCACTATCGATTATTTTTCTCACCTCGCCGACCTTCATTTCCGGTTTGAATATCACTTCAAGGTCAATCCACACTTTCTGTCCAGTCTTTCTTGCACGCAGCTTGTTCACGTTTACTATGCCGTCCTCTTTTAAAACTAACTCCCTTATCTGCGAAAGCATTGCTTTATTATCAAAGGAGCTATCTGTTATACCCTTAACGCCTGACATCAACGTCTTAAGACCGTTTTTTGCTATCATAACACCGACAATAATCGCTGCTGTCGGGTCAAGAATTGTAATGCCGATCCTTGCGCCAAAGACACCTACCAGTACGGCAAGCGAAGAATAAACGTCGGATCTGTTCTCCCAGGCATTTGCTATCATCGCAGGCGAACCCATCTGCTCACCTGCGCACAGAGAATGCCTGAACATAATCTCATTTGCGACAACTGATATTGCGGCGGCCCAGACTGCCAAAATACTGGGATTATATATTTCCCCTCGAATAATCGTAGCCAATGATACTATAGTGATAGTTATTGCCGTACATACAAGCAACGTACCAATTATGGCAGATACGATAAACTCTACATTGCCGTGACCCCAGTGATGATCATCATCAGGTGGGGCTGAAGAGACCTTTAGACCAACAATAACTAATATCGCTACTATAACATCGCTTAAAGAATGCACTGCATCGGCAATCAATGCCTGGCTGCTTCCGAATATACCGCCGATAAGCTTAATGATACAAAGCCCTAAGTTGGCCCAGAAATTCACCCCGCCAACATGTCTGGCACACCAATAACATTCTTTACATGCAACTGTCACCTATATTTCTTTCAATTCCGGCTCTACTACACGGGATATAATTACAACGTCAGCCACGTCTTCGAAATGGTCCATTACTTTTTTCTTCACATTAGCTATTGATTCTTTCACATCACAGACTTTCATCTGAGGGTCGAATTTTGCCTCAAGGTCAATCCAATGCTTCTGGCCAATCTGCCTGGCTCGCAATCGGTGTATACCTCTTATGCCTTCTTCCATCAGAATCAATTTCCTCACATCTGTAAGTAATTCTTTATCAAAAGACCGGTCGGATATGCCTTTTACGCCTTCAAGAAGTGTATTTAATCCAAATCTTGCGATCATAAAACCAACAATAATAGCAGCGATTGGGTCTAAAACTGTAATCCCCATCCTTGCACCGAAAACACCTATCAGAGCGGCAAGAGAAGTGCAAGCATCAGACCTTTTTTCACGGGCGTTTGCTATCGTTACAGGCGAATTCATCTGTTCACCGACACATGTACCCTGCCTGCATAAAATTTCGTTAATGACAATGGATATGAAAGCCGCCCATACCGCCAGGATACTGGGATCATCGATATTTCCAGTAACGATTGATATCATTGAGGCTATAGTAATGGTGACAGCTGCACTGATAAGCAATACGCCTATTATGGTCGATGCGATATACTCCACATTGCCATGGCCCCAATGATGGTCATCATCAGGCGGAACAGAAGATACTTTTAAGCTGACCAGGAGCATCAGCGATATGATAATATCGCTGAGAGAATGCACTGCATCGGCAATCAACGCCTGGCTTCTGCCGAATATGCCACCCAATAGCTTTATGGCGAGAAGAAGACTATTACCAAATAGATTCAGAGTACCAACATGCTTAGCACACCAATGACATTGTTTGCACGCAACCGCCACAGACTGAAAACCTCAAATATCAAATATGAAAAATTAAAATTGCAGAATTACGTAACTATTGTGCCGAATCAGCAGGATAATTATTTCGGAACAGTCCTCATGACAATAGCTGCAAT
>CAZMWN010000048.1:0-15804 GCA_964569935.1 uncultured Pirellulales bacterium | reverse complement strand
CGGACGCAGGAGATGTTTTTGATTTTGCTTTTCTGGCCTAAATAGGATATAAGGTGAGTTCGCACCCATGGATGAGGTACCAAAACGGGCCACTTTTTATGCACGAAATCCTTACAATAGGGTTATAACCAGAAAGGTCAATATCTGCCGATTGTTCAACAACCCATAACGGCTTGCTTACCGATGGTGCAGTTAGCTTGTTTATGAAGAAAGGAAGTATGATGAAAACTCTGAATCGTAGAACCATTGTATTGATAACGTCAGAATCATGGTGGTTTCTAAAGTTTCAAACCTTGCTTGCCTCAGTCATAATCTCGTGCTTTTTCTGTCTGCTGATACAGGCGGAAGAGAAGTCTGTTCCGCTTCAGACCTTCACAATGGACCACCGCACGGACGCTTCGTCTCTCGCCGATGTTTCCTTTTTATTGGATCCGCCGGCAGGAAAGGACGGCTTCATCCGCGTAAAGGGGAGCCATCTGGTCAAATCCAACGGGCAGCGCATTCGTTTTTGGGGATTTAACCTGACTGAGTGGAGCCGGGGTTCGACAGCGATTCCGCCTAAAGAAGATGCTCCCAGGTATGCGGCAACATTGGCCAAGTTCGGAGTCAATTGTGTTCGACTACATTTCCTCGACCTTGAGGCACCCCGGGGACTGATCGACGGCAGACGTAACGACAGCCAGCACTTCGATCCTGAACAGCTCGACCGGGAAGATTTTTTCATAGCCGAACTCAAGAAGCACGGAATATATATCAATTTTAACCTCAACGTCGGCCGGTCCTTCAAGGAAGGAGACGGCGTAAAGGATTATCGAAGAGTGCGCTGGGGAAAGAGTGCAACGTTATTCGACCCGCGTATGATCGAACTGCAGAAGGATTATGCGAAACAGCTCCTGACGCATTACAATCCCTACACTAAAATGGAATACCGAAACGATCCGGCGGTGGCGATTGTCGAAATTCTAAACGAGAATGACCTGTCTATCGGATTCAGTTCGACGCCATACTATAACAACCAGCTCACGGAACTCTACAATGCCTGGCTGAAAAAGAATCTCAGTCCTGAGAAATTGAACAAGCTTCGTGAGATGGCCGGAGTCTCCGGCGACGAGCTCATTCCTCGCCTCAAAAGAGGAGAAATCCGGGAAGCCCCCAAGGAACGATATGACACGGAGATGGATTTCTTCACGGAAATAGAGGCCGGCTTTTATAAGGATATGTACTCTTATCTGAAAGAAACCTTGGGTGTGAAGTGTCCCATAGTCGCCACCGCCGATCATTCTCACTCTGGAAGCAGTTATCCCATGTTAATGTCAACTTCGCAGTTGGATATTCTGGATGGGCACACATACTGGGAGCACCCGGGCGCCAGGGAACATCAGAATACTCCGATGGTAAATAATCCTTTTAACTCGACGATAGTCGAATTATCCCGGACGGCGTTTGCCGGCAAGCCTTATACCGTCAGCGAGACCAATCATCCCTTCGCGAACCAGTGGGCCAGCGAAGGCATTCCCATCCTGGCGTCCTATGCGAGCTTTCAGGATTGGGACGGTATATTCTTTTATACGTTTGAGCGAAAATTGTTGCCGGAACACATGTTTTCTATGCCGGATCCATTCGATATGTCACACGATCCGGTCAAGATGCCGCAAATAGCAGCCGGGGCACTGATTTTCCTTCGTGGGGATGTGGCGTCCGCTAAGCAAACCGTGGATCGCTCATATACTAAAGATCAAGTTTATCAGAGCAAACTTCTACCGGGTACGGAAAGACCGTATTTCACACCCGGTTTCCCGCTGAGAATTCCGCTTGAGCATGGTGTGCGTATTAGCTCACTCAACGGCGAACCAACGGGCAAGTTCACATCGGACGATTCTAATCCTATTGTCTCCGATACCGGGGAACTGGCCTGGCACCTGACTACAAATAAATCAAATGTTGTGACTGTTGACACTGAGCGTTCACAGGGGCTTATCGGATTCGTCAAGGCGAATCCAAGGAAGCTCAAGAATCTTGCCGCTGACATCAAAAACGACTTTTGTGCTATAGTTCTCAACTCCCTGGATTCTAAGTCGATTTCGAACGCCGACAGGATGCTGTTGACCGCGTGTGCCCGGGCAGAAAATACAGGTATGGTTTGGAACGAAGACCACACACGTACAAGGAATTCCGGAAAAGCTCCATCTGTGATCGAGCCTGTTGTCGGGAAGATCATTCTTTATAATCTAAATCAGCCCACGGCAGTTTCAGTCATGGCTCTGGACGGTTCCGGCCAGGTCATCGGCGAGCCAATCACTGGAAAACTGATCGAAGGTGAATGGGAGATCGAGATTGGTGAACCTGCCACGACATGGTATGAGGTGAGCGTAAGCAGGTGACAGAATCAGCGAATTTGTTGATTAGTGAAAAGGATCTGCCGATTATTACCCGCAGCAGGTTCCCGGCAGAGGAATCTTCACTGTGGTTGATCCGGTAGTCGAGGAGGATTTGACTTATGGCAGCGGATCGGGCAAATGGCTTTCCGGGCTATCCATCAGCTTGTCCAGATTGTCCAGCACGAATATAGCCGGTGCCGGGCTGCCGTCGGAATTCCATAGGCCGTTTCCTCTGCCTCGTCCTTCAGGTGCCCAATAAAACACTCCCAAACCGTAGGGTGCTCGCCGAACGGTGTTCGCCAGGTCCACCATGAACTGCAACTGGCCCTGGGTAGTTCCAGGCCATTTCATGTATCGCCTGGAGGTTGTCTGCTCACCGCCGCTTTGCGGATAACCCGTCTCGGTAACTATAATTGGTTTTTTATAGCGTCGGTAAGATTCGTCCATATTCTGCTGCAATCCTTCCAGAGTACCGTGGTAGTTGGGGTAAAAGCTCTGGCCGATGATATCGAATTCGACATTGGCCTCGGCCAGATGATCGAAGAACCACTTGGTAATCGGCCAGTCACCGCCGCAATCGATGTGGATGATAGTTTTCATAGGAGTATCGCCGGCAGCGGACGTGATGCCGCGGAGGCCGGCTTTGATGAAACGGTTCAGATTACTCCACTGCTTGGTGTCATCGTATGGTTCGGGAAGGGGCTGGATTTTACCGGCAAACTCCTTCACATCGGACGGCGGAACCTTTACGTGGCCCAGCGGCCAGAGCATACCGCCGGTAATTTCGTTTCCAACCTGCACCTGGTCGGGCATGACGCCGGCTTCCTTCATCTTTGTGATGACTTCGAAGCTGTACTGCTCGACCTTCTTTTCCAGCCCATCCACATCCAGGTCTCTCCAGGCAACGGGAGTTTCCTGATGCTGGGGATCGGCCCATGTGTCGGAATAATGGATATCCAACTGCAAAGCGGCGCCCGATGCTTTGATTTTCTTTGCCAGCTCAATCGTGTTCTCCAGGCTGTTGTTAGGCGCTCGTCGTATAGGCGAGATGAAAACTCGTAGGCGGAATGCATTCCAGCCGTGTTTTGTCATGATGGAGATTTCGTCGCTCGGCTGGCCGTCTTCCTGATAGCCGCCTCTGCCTCTGCCGCCGCGCCCGCCGGCCAGGAAGGAAATGTCAGCCCCCAGATACTTCAGTGGCTGTAGGGTTGAGATCGGAATGTTTGGCTCCTGTGAGCGACATATCGTGGGTTCATACCACGAAATCATCAACAGAAACACAATTGCAGGGACCCTCGAGCATTTTCTAAAAATCCGGAACGAGGTGAGCAGTTTGTTGTGCATTGTAAGTCTCCTTTTAGATAAGCGTAAGGACTTTTGTAGAATATATGATTCTCTATTTAATAATGGGTTATACCCATTATTTTCTTGTGTACGTCTTCAGCAAAAGTGAAATATAAAGTTCGTTAAATTAGGATACGATTTCAACTCCGATTACATTTGATTTTACAGTTTATTCTTTTCCTTTCAAGAGTTGTTTTATTTTTAAATCGGCCCATTTCCGGTCAAAAGCTCTCATGTTTTGAATCCATTGCAGGCCCGGTCAGGATTGTGGAACCTTCACATAAAGAAAAGTCGTTGCGCGAAAGGTGCAAGGTGGCACTTTAATATAGGAGCATATGCTAATTGGGGTGCTCGAACGTTTCTATAGTTCACGGGTGATCGAAAACCAGACCGGCGGAGCTATATGATGACGTAAAGGATGTAACGCTTACAGACTTTTTTTGAAGGAGCGAATTATGAAACAGCTAAAATCGAAATTAATCAAGACGTGTGTACTGCTGCTGATTATCGGCATGGTAAAAGCCACTTCGGACACTGGGAATCAGGCAGTAGCGTATCCAATCAACGATTTGTGCACGGACGCAACCGAAATCGGCGATGTGACGAACCTTCCATTCAATACAACAGGCGCCAGGTTCGGCGGTCGTGGTTTGTGTATGGTCGGTCCGAACATCTGGTATTGTTATACCGCCTCGTGTACGGGCGAAGTCACCGTGAGTCTGGCGGGCAGCAGCTACGATACGAAGCTGGCTGTTTACGAAGGGTGCGAGTGTTTCCCGACCCAGGCCGATTTAATTGCGTGCAACGACGACTTTGATGGCACGTACCAGTCGCAGGTGACATTCGACGCAACCGCGGGTCAGCGGTACCTGATCGAGGTCGGAGGCTACGGCTCTCAATCTGGCAGCGGCTTTATAACTATCAGTTGTGAGGGAGATGTCGGACCGCCGGTGTCCAAGGACAACTGTACGAATGCCCGCCCGGTCGGCAACGTGACGAATCTGCCTTTCGACACAACCAATGCTACATTTGACGGCCAGGGCCTGTGTATGATGAGCCCGAACATCTGGTTTTGCTATACCGCTGAATGCACCGGGGATGTCACCGTCGGTCTTTTGGGAAGCGCCTACGACACGATGCTCGCTGTCTATGAAGGGTGCGAATGCTATCCTACCCGGGCGGATTTAATTATGTGTAACGATGATTTCGGTGACACGTACCAGTCACAAGTGACATTCGCCGCAACCGCAGGCAATCAATACCTTATTGAGATCGGCGGTTACGCCTCCAGGACCGGCCAGGGCATTTTGAACATCGAATGCGAAGGCGCGGTTGTGCAGGAAAAGCCGGACCTCGGCGACGCTCCTGACAGAACGAACAATGCCGGCAGGGGCATGCGTGCGTACGCTCAGCCATGGGTAGGTGCCCGTTATCCCACGGTCTTCGACGACGGCAGCGGTGCAGGGCCTTTCGGGCCGGTTCATTTGAATAATCTGTTGGTGGCACATCTGGGCCAGGGGATTACCGCCGAGACCGAAGCGGATGTCGGCCCCGACGAGGACGGCGTCAATAACATCAATCCTGTGGCCAACTCGGCCGACCATGATGAAGGCGACGACGGCGTCGCGATGCCGTTGAATCTGCCCGACTGCGACTGGAACACGTTCGACTATGAGGTCTCTGTTGTCGAACCCGGCACAGATCTCTGGGTCAACGTCTGGCTCGACTTCAACCGAGATGGTGACTGGGACGACACTGTGGATTGTCCGGCCGGACCGGCAAGGGAATGGGCGGTGCGGAATCAGTACTTGTTCAATCTACCCGTGGGTCAAACGATTATCACCTCGCCGGCATTTCTGTCTGCGCACCCTGAAGGAACGCACGAGCAGATTTGGATGAGAATCACTCTCTCGGAGCAGCCCTGGAGAGGCGGAAGCAATCCGGGCGTCCGGGGCAACGCCGGTTCCGGGCCGCAGGCAAAGTATGAGATCGGCGAAACGGAAGATTACTTCTTTATCCCGGATACGACGGGCGACGATGACTGCTCGTTGTGCGAGGACACCAACGAAGACGGCGTAATTGACCTCCATGACTTGATAATCTACATAACCGAATGGTTGTCAACCTGTCAGTAATAGTCTTTTGCAAACACTCAACCGGAGCTGTGGGACTTCTGTGCTCACAGCTCCTTTCCTGTGTGTCTGAGGTCAGCTGAGGTGATATAGTTTAAGGTTTTATTTCAGGGCTCGTTTTAAAATAATCCCATTCAGTTGATATCGACCTTGGCCCGAATCCTTTTCTTCATTCAGGGTTCCTGTACATAGAACAAGGCGCTGGTTGGATTGAGCTTAAGTGGTAGTGTAGTCAGTTCCTGGCCGTCCTTGCTTTGCGAATGAGTTTGCTCGACCGGCCGCTTTTGGCCGTTCATCGGATCCCAGATTGCAAGGTCCATCGAACCGCGTAAAACAATCTTGGTATCTATCTGCTTGTCTGAAGAGTTGGAGAATAGATAGATATTGCGTCCGGCCTTAACCTTGTGGATATATGTTAGCGAACCGTCGTAGCTGCGGCCCATCCTGACTGGCCACATAGGTTCCTGGATTGTTACATCCCACACCGGCACTGCTTCCTGCATGATAGCCTGTACCATTTCCGGTGTGTAATCCGGCAGAAAATATGCTCGTCCCCCCGCCTCGTTTTCGTTTATGAAGTATACCATGAACTCGTCGAGTCTCCGCTCGAATCGTGCGGTAACAGGTTTGTCGTTGAGTACGCCGAAGACCTCTCTTATAATTCTCTTTACTTCGGCGTCCTTGCCCAACTCGGCTGATTTGTTCGCGAGTGTCTTGGTTGCAATTACCGTCCCGCCGGCATTGTAGAACGTCTGAACCTGGCGGGCGGTCTCCACCGACAGCACGCGGCTGCCCGGGATGATCAACACGGAGTATTCCTCGCGGTTGACCTCGTTGTTCAGGATGAGCTTCTTGCGGCCTGTGATACATCGCTCCTGGAGTGCCTGGGGGTGCAGGAAGGTGAAGTCCTGCCGCAATCCGCGGAAAATCAATTCGCCTAAGTCAATATAATCTATCTCCGGCGGCACGATACCGCCCTCGCGCGCGTAAGCTGTTTCCATTGCTCCGGCTCGCGGCGCATCGCCCCAGTCGCCGAAACAATAAGCCGCCTGCAATGAAGCAATCGGATATAGTATCGCCACATCTGCCACGTGCCTGCCGTGCTGTAACATGTAGTATAGACGCCCGATTAAACGGTCGCTCTCGGGTGTCTTGTCACGGGGCAGTGCACCGACCTGAAAATTCGCACCCATCGTTGCCTGGTCGATAGCGACTTTATATACTATTTCGGGACTCATATTGTCACGATAAGCCGCGTAAGTCTCGGCCATCATTAACGGTTTGTCCCAGTTGTATGCCGAAGAGCTGACTATCTTGTAGGCCCGGTTTGTTCGTCCCCACCACCAGATATCATCAATCGCCGGTACCTCCTGATGCTTGAAAGCCAGCATTAAATCGCCGTTGACCGGGACGGGATTGTCTATTTCCTCCTGGTCCAAGTGGCCGCTGAGCTTTATATCGTGCGCCCGGCACCAGTCGTCCATTTGTTTGATGTAGCATTCGGAGAATAACTTCGCGCGGAATCCCCACAGCAGGTTGCGGATAGCGGCTGTGTCCGGCCCGATATCGTACCAGAGCGCCGGGTAATACTTCATCGGATTGAAACCGTAATGCTTTTGGAAGTTCTCATTAAATTTCGGCGTCCACATCCTGCCGTTTGCCACGTGCATTGCCGGTTCATCGTAATGCGTAATTTGAAGTACGCTGCCGAAATATTTCTTCAGATTATCATAATGTGCCTGATAGCAAAGCTCGATATACGTTTGTACCGCTTCGGCGTCAAGGTAATCCACATAGCCGCTCTTGCGTCCCTGGCCGAGTGACGCCTTCGGGTCAAGGTAGAATCCCATTACTTTCCAGCGTCCGTTCGGCACTTCGCATCTCAGTTGCTTTCCTTCGATTTTGTCACTGACGTTGAGCAGTTCCCTGCTGTCTAAGTTCATTAGCACAGCTCCAATTATGATACCATCCGGGATTTGAAATTCAACCTGTGTCGGTCCGTTTACATCTTTTTCAACTTTTTCCAGGCTCTTCGCTCCATATTGCGGGTACTGTGAGTACAAGAGACCTCCGGCCATACCGCTTGGATAGCCTACTTCGTCGTAAAATACGATTGGCGGATTTCCATTTTCCAGGCCCGCCTCGATAATTTTTGCATACAAATCGAAATACTCATCGCTTAGGAACGCGATGCCGTTCTCGTCCTGCCGCTGCCGTCCTGAGCCTTTGAGGTATTCGTCCGACAGTCCCTTCGTACTGCCCGGCCCCATACCAAGATAAAAGCCACCTGTGGTATCACGTTCGGCCCAGCGTTTTACCTGCCTGGTCATGTTCTCTTCGGTTGCCCGTGACAAATTGTACGTCAGCCATGCGTGCTGCCTACAGCCTTTGGGCGGCTCGGCAAAGGCCTGTTCCTCGATGCCCCTGGATTTTTCGAACGCTCCGGCTCCGGCCTCGGATACCGCCCAGTTCAGAAGCAACAATCCTAATAAACATGTCCATAACTTATCTTTAGTCGAAATACCTGTTATTGTGTTTTTGATCATTTTCTTTCCTGTTCTTTAAAAGTATTCATTTTCGTAAGTATCTTCGATGTTCCAAAAAAGCTACAGCCCCATCAGGCTGATCTGTCGCGCTCAATTCTCACGTACCGGTTCTTCACCGAGCAGATGGCGCACAAAGAAGTCTCTCAGACGCCGCTGGCCGTATGGTGACCCCGAAGCCCCGTGACCTGCGCCGGGCACCACCAGCAGGTCAAAGTCTTTGTCCGCCTTGATAAGGGCGTTCACTACCTGCATGGTCGATGCCGGGTCAACGTTGCGGTCCAGTTCGCCGACAATCAGCAGGAGCTTACCGGTGAGATTTTCGGCCAGAGTGACATTGCTCTGTGCTTCATAGTGGTCTCCGACGGGCCAGCCCATCCATTGTTCGTTCCACCAGATTTTGTCCATGCGATTGTCATGGCAGCCGCAGTCTGCAACCGCCACCTTATAGAAGTCACCGTGTCTCAGCAGGGCTCCCAGTGCGTTTTGGCCGCCCGCGCTGCCGCCATAGATACCCACACGCTTGATGTCCATGTACGGATATTTCTTTGCCGCGGCTTTTATCCACAGAATACGGTCCGGCAGGCCCGCATCCGCCAGGTTTTTGCAGCACACATCATGAAAGGCCTTGGACCGCCAGTTGGTACCCATGCCGTCGATTTGAACCACAATGAATCCGAGGTCCATCAGCTCACTGAACCTGGAGGATGGCTGAAACGACTTTGGCACGAACGCCCCGGTGGGACCGGCATAGATACTTTCAATTACGGGATAGGAGCGATTGGGATCGAAGTTTAACGGCCGGTGGATAATGCCGTAGATATCCGTGACACCGTCACGGCCTTTGGCTGCAAAAGGTTCGGGAAAACGTTGTCCTTCGGCCAATAGTTCCCGGGCGTCGGCTTGTTCCAGCGGGCAGATGATGGAACCGTCTTCGGCCTTGCGCAGGTTATGCACCGGTGGCAGATCGACGCGTGAATAGCTGTCAATATAGCATCGCTGGTCCGGCGACCATTGGAGTGTATGCGTTCCATCCCCTTCGGTAAGCATAACCAGGTTACCGCCGTCCAGATCGACCCGGCACGTATGAATAAAGTATGGGTCTTCTCCGGTAGTCATGCCCATAGCCTGGAACAAGACCTGACGCTTGTCCCGGTCCACGCGCTCTACACGGCGAACTACCCACTGGCCTTTAGTTATGGGATTTTTTACCTTGCCGGTGTTCATGTCTATGAGATACAGATGATTCCATCCGCTGCGCTCGGACATCCAGATGAGTTCGTTGGTCTCGGCAAGAATCTCCATGAAGGTCTTACTCGAATAGTCGAAAAAGCTCTGGCATTCTTCATTCACAATAGCACGTACGGCTCCCGTAGCCGCATCTACAGCCAGCACGCGCATTACCTGATGGCCGCGCTGGTTGTAGAGGAACGTGAATTCGGAAGAATCAGGAGCCCATTCGATACGTTCAATGCTCCAGGGAACTGAAAATAGATTGGGGTCTATAGGTATCTCGTTCTGGTCTTCTATCCGGAACAAATGCGGTATGCCCACGGGTATCTCGTCGCCGGGCTTGAGGTAAGTATAAGAGTGTAGCTTGGACTGAAGCTGGTCGTCGGGTGACGATTCGATCAGATAAACCAGACGTTCGGGTACCTTTTTCGTTCGCATGGCAATCACATATCGTGAATTCGGTGACCAAATCACCTGTGCCTCCTCAGGTGGTGCCTCCGACGTATTATACTGCATACCAATCAGACGTGCCCGCGATGTGTCTCTATGATAGGAATTCTCTTCTGTGCCGTCGATGCTCAACTGTCTTTCCTTTTGTGTTCCTGTATGGCGCAGCCATAGATTATAGTCGCGGACAAAGGGCATCCATTGACCATCCGGCGAAACCGGGGACTCAGGACGCCGTCGCGGCCCTCTGAATCTGTCACGACCTCGCCGCTTTGGTTCGCTGCCATCGATAATAGCGTATCCGCCGTCTTCAACAGCCTGAAATACGGCCATTGTCTCGTCATTGGGATCCGTAACCAGCCATACGTGGCCTGCGTACGTGTGTTGTAGTCTTTGTTGACCGGCGTCTAAGGTGCCGTAGGGTTGACGCTCGCCCTGCGAATCAATCCAGAAGATTTGAACCTGCGTTGTCAACTGATTTATGAAAGTTATGGACGTTTCGGCTCCGGTACGATAACTGGGTCGGATGCGCCGCGTAAAGGGCAGACCCTCGTGCTTGAGCTCGGTTTCATCCAGTTTCACGACTTCATACGTCTGGAGATTTAGACGCCAGGCCGCATCGGTTCCATGCAGTTCCACGGAAGTATCGTCCTCTGCAAAGACTAATAATTGTACGGGCAGATGATTGGCGTCCACGGCCTGGTCGTTCTTTTCAGATAGTATAGCGGCTACGCGTGCATGATCGAAGGCAGGCCGGCGAATGCCTTTTTCGGTATCCACCAGGATAAATTCCCTGGCACCGCCCGCCAGGTCATTGCGATACCAGAATTGTTTGTTCTCGGCGAACCAGTGCGGCCTGACGGTGGTTTTATAGACATCTGCACCATGGGCTGCTGCGGTTATTGTTGTTAAGATAGTCAGTAATAAGATTTTGGCACGATGCGGAAGAGATTGATGATGTGTCATTATTGATTTCCCATTTAACTCCATAAGCGATAATATTGCTTGCTGCAGGCTACATAATAACACCATAGGCGGCATGATTTCAAGGAATTTGACCGTGTTCACGGCTGATATTATGATCAAAAATGATTAAGCAATAGCCCAATTCGTTGAAAATTTACCATTTCGACGATTCTCAACAGCCCCACTGTCCCTATTTCTCCCCTTATTTTTCTTAGTTGATAAAACAACTAAAAATTAGTTTTTGGTATAGGTTCTAATTCTTATTCATAAATAATTGATAAATATCCAAAACCTAATCCAACTAAAAACATAGCTATAGTAAGGATATTTATTATAGTAAAGAGAATGTATCTCCTGCGAGAGATTTGCATTTTTGCTAAATACCGCAACATCCTGAAAGCGTATATATAATCTAAAATTATAAAACCAAATCCGTTTTTATCTAATATGACTGCTCGTACGATACACAATACATTACAGATAATAATACACGATAAAGCAAGATAGCCAAGCCACGGTAGAGATAGCAAATAATTCAAATTGATTATGGTGCATCGATTACTTTGTGAATCAAAAAGGATCTTATCCCAAACAGATGCAAATAAGCATAATATTGGAGGAATAAAATTATTCGAATTCATCTTAATATCCTCTGATAAGGAAACTGATAAAACGAGGGACAGTCACCTATTTACTTACTGTTTTTGCTCATCTTTTTGTTCTTCACGTTCCTTTGGTAGTTACGAGTCTTACTGTGTGGTTTTTCTTATCTTCATATACCAAAATATATCTATGAGGAATTACATCCATACGTAAAAACATATGCAGATTGCATTCTGTTGTTATATGGCTGTCTTCGATAGTGCCCCATTCTTTCACCTCATTCTGGTTAGTTAGGGTTCTATATGGCTCGCCGAGTATCTCTACTACTTTAGAAAAAGGTGTTCCTTCGTTTAGCTTCTTGAGCAACGTATCAATCTTAGTGTCAGAACTTTTCTTAATATAGTGAAAAACAAATATTCCAAAGAGCAGCAAAGCTACAATAATCCCTATTCCCACTACAATTATTTTTGAGTTTTTGTGCATCTGAAGTCCTCCCGAAAGTTATAGTTCTATCGTTTTACCGATTGCCTTTTTTAATTCAATAAAAAGTTTCTTATATTCTATAACCTCATTATTAAGAAACTAAGGACAGAGGAACTGTAGAAAAACTTGAGATTGCTTTGTCGCTATGCTTCTCGCAATGACAAAAAGTGCGCTTCATGTCATTGCGAGCGATTCAAAGAATCGCGCGGCAACCTTAAAACATAACTTTGGGACTTTTTCAACAGCCCCACTGTCCATATTTTTCCCTTAATCTAAAGACCGAGCCCGCTATAATGAAAGGTGATAAAGTAGGCTTGTCCAAGTTCACTGTTGTATAGCAAAACTTGAATGTCCTTATTATTGTTTTCATCCACCTGCCTCAAAGCATAGGCTTCGGGGTCCTCCCATGTAGGGAGATCGTACCAGGAAGGTTTACTCACAAGAGCATACATGGAAAATCCACTTCCGCGTTCTCCACCGGGTTTCATTAGATCCCAGTCTTTCCAGTCCCATGAAATGCCCTCCCCGCCCACATAGCTAATTTCCTCGGCCTCTCTGAAAGGCCGGGATTCGCGGATATGTTCGAAGTCTTCCCGGTTAACATCAAAGCGGAACACGTAGCCATAACTTCCACCTTTATGTTTCATTGGGTGATCGACCTTTATCTGAGATACCGATGCAGGGATGGGATTCACAACGTATTGTCGAAAGAGATCGGGTGCCCTCAGCTTATCGTAAATCAAGAACATCGCGCCAAAAAAAGAGAGTACTAATACAACTATAACCAACCTTCGTGATTTTGGCGATCTCATCGTTGGAGGACTTGAATCTTCGAGAGCCTGCTCATTGCTATTTTCTGTTGCCATAATAATCCTTCTCCTTTCTTTAAAGAAACTAAAAGAAACGAGGGGTCGTCACATATCAATGAATTATCTTTTCTTCATCTTTTTAGCTTTTTCTTCTTTTTGGTCTGCCGACCGGCAAGGGCCTGAGTCTTCGGCCTGCCATTTTTTCAAGCTTGCTTAAAAAGCTGTCACTGCCTAAGGGTCTTCCCGTATGCGTATTTAACCTCAGCCGTTAAACTTCAGAATCAGACAGGCCATCCGCAAGCTCCTTTGCCCATTATTCAGCGTATATCATACCAAATCAACGCTGCAAATTCAACATATTAGACCGGGTATTTAAATCAACATGAACCGCAGCACTCGAAAATTTATAACGCCACGGCTTGCAGCAGGCAAATTGTGAGAACAAATTTATTGTTCTTGAAGATATTTGAAAAAGTCTTCATAATAGTTATTGCGACAGGAGAGAGCATAGGTTATTAAGGCTTACTATTATTGATATGTTTACAGACGAGCAAAAACAATTATTGAAGCAGCGGTTGGTCGATTCGCTTAGAACTGAAAGCGAGATATGTCGGATTGTTATTTTCGGTTCCTTCGTAAATTCAGATAATCCGCACGATTTGGATATCGCGGTATTTCAGGACAGCGATTATAAGTACCTTCCTCTTGCGATGAAATATAGAAGAAAAACGCGTGAAATTTCCCGGATTATTCCGATCGATATCATTCCACTGAAGGCCGGTGTAAAGGACGGTTTTTTTATGGATGAGATTAACAGCGGAGAGGTTGTCTATGAAAGAGCAGACTGAAAAGTGGCTTGAATACGCAGACGATAATTTATTGTCAGCTAAGTTGCTTTTAGAGAATAAGCTTTTCAATCCGTGCCTGCAAAATGTGCAGCAGACAGTCGAAAAGATGCTCAAGGCTGCATTAATCGAATTCGGGATTAAGATAAAAAAGACACACAGTATCAATGAGCTGTTCATAATTCTCACAGAACATGGTCATAAAGTGGATATCAGCGAAGACGACCGAGATTTGCTCGACTCGATATACATACCATCGAAGTATCCAATCGGTGGTATTTTGCCGGACTTTGAACCGGATATGCAAACGTGCCAAAAATGCGTGACAATAGCTGAGAGTTTCAGAGAATCTGTCAATCATCTTATTTCGCAAGGAAGTTGAATGTATATCATTTTTTCTTTGCGGCGAGGGTATGGATAGGTCTTTGGTCTTTGAGATATTTTCGCTCGAAGTTTGTCCCGACCCATTCTCCCGTATCGGCGCCGGCGGTGGGAAGAAAATCTATTTCCTCTAATATGTCACTGCGTGCTGCAACAACCGTCTTTATTTGTTCGAAATAATCGGCGTGGTCGGTGGCGATTCGTAACTGTCCCCCAACTTTCAAACAGCGAATCAGATGTTCCATGTTGGCCGTGCATAAGAAACGTCTTTTGTGGTGGCGTTTTTTCGGCCAAGGATCGGGAAAATAAATGTGGAAACAACTTACCGAGTCATCCGGCACAAAGTCGGCGATAAAGGCAGCGGCGTCAGTGCGAATGATACGTACGTTGGTCAGGCCCCATCGGCCGATGCGGTCAACAGCGTGACGGTAATACTTTCGGGCCCATTCGATACCGAGGAAGTTGTCACCCGGTTCGGCCCGGGCCTGGTTGAGCAGGAATGCCCCTTTGCCGGTGCCGATTTCGATATGGACGGAGCCCGAACGTCCGAAAAGACGGGGAAAGTTGATTTTGCCGTCCAAATCTTCGGATTTTAAAGATACGCCGGGATAGTCCTTTAATATTCGTACCATTGGTCAAAACAAGTCCGAAACTTCACCTAAAACCATCACGAGTTATTCAAGACTGCATTATACAGGACAAAAACATTTCCGGCGAAGGCTGATTTTGTTTTTCCGGTTTTTCAGCGATTAAAGTACCGATAGAGACTGTTCGATAAGACAGCGTGAACCTGATTGCACGCGGATGCGTATTCTTTATAGGACGGAATCGCAGATGCGTAGGTAAGGAAATCTGAAAATGATTCTACGACTGGTCAAAACACGACGAAAGCAAATTGTCATAGACATCGATACTCAAAAAGATTTTCTCCTGGTCAGCGGCAAGGCATGCATCAGGAACCACAGAAGAGTCCTCGCAAATATCCGCAGAGTAATGGCCTGGGCAAGGATCCATAGTGTCCCTATAATCTCGACGGCCGAGGTCTATTCGAATAATAACGGCAACGGCACGCCCGATTATTGCATCGACGGCACGGATGGGCAGAAGAAAATACATTACACGCTTGTCAGTAGCAGGATATATCTTCCGGCAGACGGCAATACCGATTTGCCGAGGGACTTATTACGGCGATACAAACAGGTCATCCTGCACAAGCGTTGTGTGGACCCGTTCGATGAGCCTCGCATCGACAGGCTGCTGAGCGAAGTACGGGCCAGCGAGTTCATCCTGGTCGGGACCAGCCTCGAAGGTGCGGTCAAGGCCACGGCACTCGGACTGCTCCAGCGTGGCAAGAAGGTGACAGTTGTTATTGATGCAACCGGTTCACATAATACCAACGAGGCGAAACTGGCCGTCCGCAAGATGGAGACCAAGGGAGCTAAGGTCATCGAGACCAAGAAGCTTGCCGGTTCGTCGCATTTAAGACACGTGGGGGCGTGCAATTGCGAAAGTTGCCAGGGGCATGGACGAAAATCATCTCAAGGCTCACCCGAGGACAATTGAGTATTTTTTTTCGTTGCTGCAATTTTCAAATAAGGGTGAAAGAGGGGACTCGAACCCCCGACCCCCGGATCCACAAT
>CAZMWN010000047.1:0-16088 GCA_964569935.1 uncultured Pirellulales bacterium | reverse complement strand
CCTATCCTGGAGCATTTGCTCATTGAAGTCAGGGAGGCTGGTATCAGGGAGCTTGTCTTTATTGTTGGCTATCATGATGAGCAGGTGCGCAGCTATTTTGGCAACGGCGACAAATGGGGGGTAAGTATAGAGTATTGCAGCCAGAGGAAGCAACTGGGCACCGCCGATGCCCTTAAAATGGCTAAAGACTTGGTTGAGGGGAACTTTTTATTGGTAAATGGCGATATTATCGTCAATCAAAATCAGATGTATCTGGGAGACGAACTTTATGTCCAATATAAAACCCAGCTACAGACATTATCAGAGGTCATACTCCAGAGAGAGAAAATACAAAACCAACAACGGGAGGAGTCCAAACGCGAAGCATCCGTGGAGTCGCAGCGTCAGTATCGAGAGCAAATGGAAACCGATAGGCAAAACAGAATAGCTGAATTGATGAATAACGCATTAACCTATAGGAAACAAGGTCGTTATGAAGCAGCTCTTGGTCAGTTGGAAAGCCTGCTTGCGCTGGATCCGCAACATGAAGAGGCGCTTGTTATGAAGGATTTTCTTGAAGATACCATCTATTTCCGTAAAGAATTAGAGATTGAGAGGGAATCTAATAAGCAAAGAGCGGAAATTTTACTTCAAACAGATCAGTCCCAAATCCCCTACGCCGATGAGCTTGTCTATCCCAAGAATTGGCGGGAAATTGTTGAGAGACCAACGCGTGTGCCGGATAAGCCACTTGGCCTATCCGAAGCTGACGAGGTTACATACGAACGATTAAATTTTGTTGTTGACCTTTCGGAATTAAGGCCGGAAATGACTTTTGAAGATGTATTAAACAGGATAATGACAAAAGTCGATCCGCCTCTGCAGATTCAGCCCAATTGGAATGATTTGGTAGAGAATGCCGACGTTGACCGGACCACGACAGCCGAGATGGACCCACTTATAAATATTAAAATTGGAACAGCTCTGGATGTTCTGTTAGCAGGTCTTTCTGTGACCGAAATCTCAGAACTCGGTTACGTTGTAGAAGAAGGAGTTATAATCATTGCAACAACCGACACGCTACCAAGCAAAATGGTAAACCGTGTTTATGACATTACTGATCTTGTCGGCCAGCCTGCCACCGGCCAAATGATGGGTGGCATGGGCATGATGGGCGGCATGATGGGTGGCATGGGTGGCATGGGCGGCATGGGTGGCGGCATGATGGGCGGCATGGGAGGCATGGGAGGCGGTATGATGGGTGGCATGGGAGGCATGGGTGGCGGCATGATGGGCGGCATGAGCAGTGGCTACGGCGGCATGAGCGGTGGCGGTGGTTATGGCGGCATGAGCGGTGGCGGTGGCTACGGCGGTATGAGCGGTGGCGGTGGCTACGGCGGTATGAGCGGTGGCGGTGGCTACGGTGGCGGCATGGGTGGTGGTATGATGGGAGGCATGGGAGGACAAGCCAGCGGAATGATAGCTCAGGATCTGGTTACACTTGTTCAGGAGAGCATTGATCCTATGAGCTGGTATGACCTAAACGAGGATGCAGATGGATCCATTTTTCCTTATCCCTCCCTACAACCTAAGAAGCTCGCTGTTTATAACACCCCTGAAGTTCATGTAGAAATCGAAAAATTACTACAGGCATTACGGAAATCCCTCGGACATCAGGTTTCTATCGAGGCCAGATTCCTGGTTGTAACTGAGAATTTCCTTGAAGAAATTGGTCTTGATGTTGATTTTCTTATCAACCTTGGTACCAAATGGGGCTCGCTAACTTTCGAGCAAGATTCTTCTGATTTAACGAGGGCAGAACAGTCAGAAGTTCCTTTAAGTTTGGGTGGTATCGGCGCATCTGCCGCAATTTCAGGAGGTTATGGTTCCATACTTGATGATTTACAGGTCGCATTCCTGCTACGGGCAACCCAAGCCCATAGAGATGCGAAATCTCTTAATGCTCCCAGAGCCACAGTGTTGAGTGGAGAGACAGTAAACTTTCAATTAAACAGGAACATTACATTCGCATTGCCCCCGCTTCAGCAAGCTGGTACCACTACAGTAGGAACGGCTACAGGTACTACGACAGGAACCGGTGGTGGTTTGACACCACAGTATTTTCCAGTACAATCAGGGAATTCTTTGTTTATTACACCAATCATTACACATGACAAGAAGAATGTTTTACTCAATATAAGCACCACCCAGAATCAGTATCTCGGACTTCGAAAAAGTAGAGTCGAAATACCCACAGTCACTGCTGTAGGGGGAGAAGGGGAAGTTCAAATAGTCAATGTGGAAATTCCTGAGACCGAATTTTTAACAATTTCAACACGCGTAAACATACCTGACGGCGGAACGTTACTGTTAGGTGGTCAGAAAATAACCTCAGAGGCTGAGATAGAAGCGGGTGTGCCTGTATTAAGCAAGCTACCTATACTTGGAAGATTATTCCGTAACACCAGTAAAATCAGAGACCAAAAGATATTGCTGGTACTGGTTAAATCTACTATCCTTTTGCAGGATGAACGGGAAGCTGAAGCAATAGGTGCAATGGATACAGGATTTTAGCCTTAAGGCTTTACAGGGGTTTTTGTGTTTTATTCCCACATTTTGACAGGACCTGATTGATAGAGTTTAACCTGTAGTTTCATATGAGGCTTACAGTTTCAGTAATAAAAGGAATTTTTTTAGAGAAGCAGAATTATGAAGCGGAAAATTATAATCAGTTTATTAGTTGTGTTATCCGCAGCTGGTTTTGCGGGGGCATTCGAACTACCGGGACTTGGTATCAATTTATCTGAAGAGGGATTAGCAGACTATAAACAGAATGAATTGATTGTGCGTTTTGTTGATCCGGAACCAGGCACCCAACCGGTAGCCGAACCAGTGATAATCGGACCGCAATCCCGCCACGCGATAAGAAACGCGATTTCAGATTACATTATTAAAGGCGCTCTGGTAGATAGAGAATATGACAATGTTTCATCCGGACTGACAGTCATAAAACTGCCTAAAGATACAACAGTCGTAGATGCCTTTATCAAATTTAATCTCTCGGCAAACATACGATATGCGGAACCAAACTATAAGTACAGATTGCTTGATCTGCCGAATTTCACCGGTTCCCATGAATTGTGGGGAACAGATAACACAATTCAGACCGGCGGGACAGTCGAGGCCGATATCGGCGCATCTCAATCCAGCGATTCTAACATCATCGTAGCAATAGCCGACACCGGCATTGATTACACCCATCCCGACCTGATGGATAATATTTGGGTGAACACGGCGGAACTGAACGGCGAGCTCAATGTTGACGATGACGGTAACGGATACATAGATGATATTTACGGATACGATTTCGCCGGTGTCATAGCAGGCGATCCGGATGACGACGACAACGATCCCAAAGATACATTTTTCCATGGTACTCACGTAGCAGGCATCATCGACACAGTAAGTAATAATAACAAAAATATTCTGGGTGATAACTGCAACATCAAGTTGATGGCCCTGAAAATATTCGCCGATGATTATGCTCTGGAACCACAGGTATTTGCAGATGATGCGGTTGAAGCGATTGGGTACGCTATTGACAACGGCGCCAGGATTATCAATGCCTCATGGGGTGGAGACTTCTATTCGCAGTCTCTCTATGATGCCATTAAAAACGCTGGAAATGCAGGATTGCTTTTCGTTGCTGCCGCAGGTAACGATTACGGCAATGATAACGATGTGAATCCTGTCTATCCTGCAAGCTTTGATCTGCATAATGTTATTTCCGTCACGTCAAAGGACGGCGACGATCAGTTGTCGGTGTTCTCGAATTACGGAGCCCATTCAGTTGATATCGCTGAACCGGGACTGGACATTTTTAGCACAACACCGACGTACGAAACCTTTGCTATGACCGTATACGGCGTTTCGACCAATTATGATATCTTAAGCGGGACATCGATGGCAACTCCCCATGCCTCGGTGGCCTGCGCGCTGCTCTGGTCACAATATTCGTCCCTGCCGGGCCGATCTATTAAGAATCTCCTTCTCAATACTGCTGATCCGATACCAGTTCCATCCAGATTTTCTCAATCCAATGGCAGCATTAATCTTCACAAGGCATTACTGGCATTACAAAGTGAAGATCCCGGTAGAATTCTGAATTATGACCCGAATGACCCTAATGATAGTTTATTATACGATTCTATTCAGGAAGCTATAGATAATGCAAATGACGGTGACGAATTAATCGTTGATGCCAACCATACCTATTGTGAAAATATCGATTTCAAAGGTAAAACAATTACACTACGCAGCGGCGATATCAACAGGCCGGCAGATGCGAACGTTAGCCCGGGAAATACCAATATTTTAGGTTCAGAAAATCCAGGGAATCCCGCTGTGACCATCTCAAAAGATTACGACAGAGACGATCCTAATTATACTATTAATCCTAACAATACGATTCTCAAAGGTTTTACCATTCGCGATGGCACCGCCGAATATGGAGGCGGCATCAGTTGCGAAGAAGCATCTCCAACAATCACAGATTGCATTATAACCAGTAATACCGCAACACGCCGAGGTGGCGGAATTGATTGCTATTACGCTTCTCCTGTTATTATCAATTGTCAGATTAGCAATAATAACGCAGAGGATGTCGGCGGTGGAATTTCATGCTACCATTCCGATCCAAACACAATTATCTCTATCTCTAACTGCCTGATTACCAACAACTCGGCATTAGTAGAAGAGGGCGGCGGCATTGCGATGGATGAATCTTCACCGGTTATAACCAATTGTACTGTTATTATAGACAAACTCTATGCTCCAAAGGACGGGGGTATCTTTGCCTTTAATAATTCAAATCCATTAATTACAAACTGTATAATCTGGGGCAACGGTGACGACCTCTACGATTGTTCAGCAACTTACTCCAATATCGAAGATAACGACCAGGGTGGGGGCAATATCCATTCAGAACCAAATTTCATCGAGGGACCGCTCGGTAAATATTATCTAACTCAGATTGCAGCAGGACAGTCGGCGGACAGCCCCTGTGTAAACGCCGGTAGTGAAGATGCGAATAATTTTGATGATTTAATAGAGTACACAACAAGAACCGACGGCGAACCTGATGAAGGCATCGTTGATATGGGTTTTCACTATCCGTCCGTGCCTACAGATTATGTTCTGTTATCTCTCGACGTCGACCTCAATCAATCGGGAGCTATAGTCATACTGGATCCAACTGGTTTTGATCCTTTCGCCGATCCTAACGCTCCTAACTATATAGATCCTAATATTATCGATCCTAATTATATAAATACTCAATCTATAGATCCTAATATTTATGATCCCAACAAACACCATATATACCGAAAATATGAAGTAGTCAATATCACAGCCATACCAAATCCTGACTATCGTATTAAAGCGTGGGTCGGAACAGATGACGATTCATCAAAGGATTTCACCAACACTGTAACCCTAACTACTGATACAAACGTTACTATTGAATTCGAAGAAATACCTCAACATACGTTGCGTACCGAAGTTATCGGCGGTCACGGTTCAATTCAGCCTTATTATAGAAATCCAATAAGCCTCCATGAAGGCGAGACTGTCGAACTGGAAGCCAAACCAGACCAGGGTTATATTGTCGACCAATGGCAGGGAATAGACGGTGATTCACTATGGTCGTCGACAATTACAGTGACTATGGATGCCGATAAAGTAATTACAGTCTCGTTCCGTAGACCGGCTACTCTGCATGTACCCGGCCAATATCGTGACATAAGTGATGCAATCGATTCAGCTTATACCCATGGCGACAAGATAATCGTCTCTGCCGGTACTTATTATAACACTCCGTATGACTTCCAGGGCAAAGCAGTCGCTATAACCAGTGAACACCCGGACGACCCCTGCTCAGTGGCTGCGACGATTATTGCTGTATCAACACCTGACCCGGATTTTTTTACAATACCGGTCCCGGCATTTATTTTCCATAGCGGCGAAGGCAACGAATCCAGATTAGATGGCTTCACAATACAAGGCGGAGGCGACCTTGGCTATGCGGAGACAGAACCAAACGATACAGACGAACCACCCGATCCTGCAAACGGTATGGATTCCCGCGGTGGAGCTATATTATGCTTGAACGGTAGTAGTCCGACCCTATCCCGTTTGGTTATTAAAAATTGTATTGCTCGAGGCGGGGACGGTGAGAACAGTGTTTACATCTACCCTGAACCGGATGATCCCAATGATGCGCTGGATCCACTGGATGCGCTTGATCCACCGGAAGATCTGCCGGACCCGGAAGATCCTGGTGAAGAAATACCCGTAGATGGTATTCCCGGGGATAACGGCGTAAATGGTGAACCTGGTTTACCCGGAGACAATGGTCTCGATGGCGAGGACGGCTTGCCCGGTGGCAATGGTGGTCAGGCCTATGGAGGCGCGATGTATTTTGACGCCAACTGTAGTCCAGTCATTGAATATTGTACAATCACCGATTGCTTTGCTGTCGGCGGCGACGGTGGTTGGGGCGGAGCTGGCGGACTCGGCCAGAATGGCCAGGACGGGCAGCCCGGACAGGACGGCCAGGACGGACAAAACGCTGCTGATGCCCTCAACGGTGGCACACCGGCTGCAGGCGGCAACGGCGGAATGGGGGGAGACGGCGGACCCGGAGGTTTTGGCGGAAAAGGCGGCGACGGTGGAAAAGGCGGCGACGGTGGTATAGCTAAAGGCGGAGCAATATTCTTCGGTCCCAATTGCAGTCCGACAATCAAGTCATGTAAAATTATGAACTGTATAACCCGGCAGGGTCTGGGTCACTATGGTGGTGACGGTGGTAATGGCGGAATCGGCGGAGCAGGCGCTGCTCCCGGAGCAGGTGGCGGCGGCGGTTCCGGTGACCCTGATGGTGAAGATGGTGAAGATGGCGCCGAGCCTCCCGGCGGAAACGGCGGGGACGGCGGAAAAGGCGGCGATACAGGTCTTAACGGCCAAATATCGTGGGCAGGTGCCATATATTATGGTAGAAACTGCCGCGTTATCATGGAGGATACTATTATAACCCAGAATAAAGCCATAACCATAGTTCCAACTACTATGTATGGTGGCGGCGACGGCGGTGACGGCGGCGAAGGTGGTGACGGTGAAGGAGATTCCCCCGGCGGCGATGGCGGTTCCGGCGGTGACGGTGGCGCAGGCGCCCCATTCCCGATACCACCTGAGGATGGAGAGGACGAAGATGAAGAGGACGACCCAAATCAACCAAATGTAACTACAGGCACCGGAGGTCCCGGAGGTGAAGCAGCTGAAGGAGGCAATAACGGCCAAGATGGTGCAGAGGGTATGTACATGTCCAGTTTCACCTCAAGCTATGGAGGTGCTAATTTCTTCGAGTTCGGTTGCGAAGCCGATTACACCAACAGTACGATTAGTTATAACGCATCCAGACAAATCGATGGCAACGGCCAAGATGGTGGTGGCGAATATTATAACGACCTGTGCAAAGTGAGAATGGCTCAATGCGAAGCCATCGGTAATCAGGCCGGCTATTTTGGAGATGGAGGCGGTCAATACTTTGGCTGGGCCTGTGATGTGTATGTAAATGACTGTAACTATGTGAGCAATTCTGCCGGCTTTGACGGGGGTGGAATGTTCTGCTTATATGAATGTGTACTGGACATTAATGATAGCAGCTTTATCAGCAATTCAGCAATGGGAGCATTTGGGGCTTATGGGGCCGGAGGTGCGATATATGCAGGCGGTATAATCGACATGGAAGCCGGAGGATGGTATAACGGCGGCAAGATAACAATTTATGACAGTACCTTTGGCAACAATGAAGCAGCATTCGGAGGTGCTATCCACTGGCACAGCGATGCTACAGAGGCAAATCTTTCTAAATTGGTCGTCAGTAATAATACAGCTGATCAGGGAGGCGGTATATACTGGAGCGGCGGTGCACCTAATATTACAAACTGTAACTTTATAGGCAATAAAGCCCAAACACGCATTTCTCCACCCGATCTTCTTGATATTGATTGGCCCTATGGCGGCGGCGGCGGAATGTTCTGCTGGTCCTCCAATGCGACAATTGAAAACTGCTTTATAACCGGCAATTCATCTTCCGGCTCGGGCGGCGGTGTATATCTGGGCGGAAGCTCCGATATACCAATACTTAAAAACTGCCTGGTCAAAGGAAACAATGCTATCCTGAATGGTGGCGGTATCGCGGCATCATGGCTTTCTACACCATTTATCTCCAACTGTACAATCGCTGAAAATACTGCATTTGACCCGAATGACAACACTCACGGAAGAGGAGGCGGCGTATCCTCTTCTTATGGAAGCCAGACAACTCTTATTGACAGTATCCTCTGGGATAATACAGGAATAAAAGGTAATCAGATCGCGATTGGTTTTATTCAGGAACCAGACTATTTAGATCCACCTTCCTCCATCACAGTGAAATACTGCGATATTCAGGGCGGCCGGTCCACCAACTCTATCTTTATCGAGCCGGGACGCAGCTTAAAATGGCGCAATGGCAATATAAAAGAGGATCCGAAGTTTGTCGGAAACTACTACCTAAGTCATACTGCAACAGGTCAGGCTGCAGATAGTAACTGCGTGGATGCCGGAAGCGATTCGGCAGTAAATCTGAACTTAGATAATTTCACAACACGGTTAGACGATATACCAGATGAAGGTCAGGTTGACATGGGCTTTCACTATCTTATCGGCGAAGACGAGGTTCAGTTGACTGTGAAGATAGTCGGCGAGCACGGTACGATTTGGCCGAGAGGTGGAACTTACCCCAAGCATGAAAAAGTAAAGCTCACGGCAACAGCGGACCTTGGCTATCGGGTCAGATGGATTGGAACCGATGACGACAGCACTAACGCTCTTATCAATTACGTGACAATGGATACGGACAAGACTGTCATTGTCGAATTCACGGAGTACGTTGGAAAGACCATAACCATTCCCGGTGATTACACGACGCTTCAGGAAGCGGTTTTCAAATCTAAAGAAGGTGATATCATTGTACTTGATCCCGGTACTTATTTCGGTGGGCATTTGGGTCAGTCAATTGAGATAAACAAGTCGATTATGATTACATCGAAAAATCCGGACGACCCATGCTGTGTCTCGGCAACAATCATCGATGGGTATATCGGTACCAATCCCGAAGATTTTTCCAATTTAGGTATCTTTTTTGGTCCTGATACAGATTCCAAAACAATTCTCAATGGCATTACAATACAAAATTGCGGAGGCTTCTCCGGTGTAGAACCAGATGGTAACAGGCACCAGGGTCATCCCGACGGTTCTGATGGTGGTAGCCTTGAAGGTGGTGCAATATACATTTATAACGGAGGCTCTCCAATCATTAAAAATTGTATCATAAGAAATAACTGGTTAAGAGGAGGTGACGGCGGAGACGGCGTGGATGCAGAGAGTAACCCGGCTCTTAATGCCGGTCGAGGCGGCTGGAGTGGCTGGGCACACGGTGGTGCTATATACTGCGCACCGGACAGCAGTCCCAAATTTATCAATTGTATAATCGAAAATAACGGTGCCCATGGCGGCAACGGTGGCGACGGTGGTGACGAAGATCCACAGGGTGGTCTATGGAACTACGGAGGAACCTGGAGTAGAAAAGAAGCATATTTCATCGATCCCTTTAGTTCTGTTTACACGTATATAAACGATGAGCTGTGGTCATATTTAACATGGGATTTTGCAGCTAACTATCAGGATATTTACAATCTACCGCTTTTAACTTCGTTTTTCGGTGACTATCGCTGGTACTCCGGATTCGGGGGCGGTGCATATTGTGATATCGGAAGTAACGTCGAATTTATCAATTGCCAAATCAGAGGCAATCGGACTTCCGGAGGTATGAGCGGACAAGGCGGTTTAAATGTCGGAGGTCGACCTTCAGAGCCTCTTGTTCCCTTTGAGATACCAAGTTTCGGAGCTGGTATCTATTGCGCGGGCGGTTCGGTGGTAAATTTCAGGGACTGTATATTTGAAGATAATATAGCTTCCGGAACTTCGGCTGATGCCGATCCTAATCATAGTCTCGACCCCTATCGTGGTTATGGAGGCGGTGTATGTGCCGAGGATTGTGCTTGCGTGACGTTTGTGGACTGCAACTTCGTTGATAATGAATCCGATTCCGGGGGTGGAATGTATCTCGATGATACAGAAGTAATAATCGTTGACTGCAACTTCATATCCAATACATCCCTACGTGGCGGTGGTTTATGCAGTCTGACCACTTTAGTAGATATAACCAACAGTAACATTACTAATAACAGAGCAACGACCGATGTCAACGATCCCAATGATGACGATGTATTTGCCAGCGGGGCCGGCTTGTTCTGCTCAACGGGAGGATTACGCATCCAGGATTGCAATGTAAGTGGCAATATAGCTGATTTTTCCGGTGGCGGTGCATATCTGAGGGACCTGGGTCTTGCCTCGTTCATCAATAATCTGATTGTAAACAACGGAGCCAGCAGAGACGGTGGCGGTGTCTCTGTTAACTGGTACACTTATTCGATATTTACCAATTGTACATTCGCCAGTAATGCCGCTATAGGTGAAGAAGAAGAGGAAGAAGACAACGAAGAAGAAACTATTCAAACAGGTTTCGGCGGCGGCCTTTACTGCTCATACCTCAGCGACTGCACAATTACCGACAGCATCCTTTGGGACAACTTTGCTTTACAAGGTAACGGAATAGCAGTAGGTACCGGATTTGAATTCGACAGAAGACCTTCAACTCTTACAATCAACTATAGCGATATCAAGAACGGACGGTCTGCAATCTGGATTGATGAAGGTTGCACTCTCAACTACGAAGATAACATTAATAAAGACCCGTTATTTGCAACAGGTCCGCTCGGTCGCTATTACCTTAGTCAAATAACCGCCGGCCAGTCAGAAAAAAGTCCCTGTGTCGATGCCGGTAGTAATTACGCGAGCGACTTGAATTTAATTGGATACACAACCAGAACAGATGGTGTAACGGACACAGGTCTTGTAGATATGGGTTACCATTACCTGGTAAAGGATCAGTGTAGTTTATGTGATCTGGCCTTCGATGGTATTATAAACTTCCATGATTTCGGGCTAATTGCCCAGGAATGGAACAATGATAATTGCTCTGAGACGGATAATTGGTGCCATGGTGCAGATATTAATTTAGACTCAAGTGTTAACTTTAAAGACATCCTTTTCATGGCTGATTGCTGGCTTGTCCGAGATATGACCGCTCCGAATCCCAATCCAAGTCAATGGGAAACAGTGCCTTACCTGAGTTCGGGATCTTCAATCACCATGGTAGCTAAAATTGCCACAGACTTCTGGGGATGGGATGTAGAGTACTACTTCCAATGCATGGGCAACGGCGAATGCCATGACAGCGGTTGGCAAATAAGCCCGACATATACCGATAGCGGCTTGAGCCTCGATACGGAATATGGCTATCGAGTTAGAGCTCGCGATGGTATCAAATGGATTCCGGACGATGGAACAGATGAACCGGGGAACAAGACCAAATGGTCGGATATTCGCTATGCCGGCAATGACACAACACCACCGGCCCCACCTCCATACATTGAGTCGATTGTTGCGGATTCGGAAACTTCAATTACAATGGTTTCTACAATCGCTAACGATCATAGTCCGGTAGAGTATTATTTCCAGACCGTTACTCCCGGTGGGAACGATAGCGGCTGGCAGGAGGAACCGAATTATACAGACGTTGGCCTCGATCCAAACACCGAATACGGCTACCGGGTTAAAGCCAGAGACTTATCAACTAATATGAATGAAACCAACTGGTCAGTTATTTCTTATATCACCACCCCCCTGCCTTTGGATCTGATCGCTCCGGACCCGGATCCGATGCAATGGGATACGGAAGAAGATCCGAATGGCTTTACCGGATTGCCTCGCGAATTCAATAACGGTGGCGGCACTTTTGATAACTGGGTAACGATGACGGCTGTAGTAGCAACTGACGCCAGCGGTATTGTGGAGTACTACTTCGAGTGTACGAGTGTATCGGGCCTTAGCAGCGGCTGGATAGCCACACCGACATATACGGTCCAGGTTGGCCGTGGTGGACAAGGTCACCGATTCCGTGTCAAGGCACGTGATGCGTTCCTCAATGAAACCGAATGGTCGACTGAAGAACGGGCAAACTGACAAACTTAAAAATTAGCCCAAGACTGACGAAGTAGAAGAGCAAGGGCAAGAACCTTTAGGGTTATAACAGCCGACAAGGTGTAGAAGAGCTTTTTTCCTTCTGTGCCGGGATAGTATCTTCAAACAACCAGGACAGATTTGCATGCTTGGCCCGTTATTGTCCTTCTCTACTTTACACGGGATTTTTAACGATGTAGTAGCAGATTGCGGTTTTCATCGCCAGAGACTATTTACCCTTATTAACATACTTCTAATAATACTTAGCAATTTTATCCCGACTCACACAAAAAAAAAGCAATTGCTCCCACAAAAACGAAGTAAATAGTAAAATCGACCTTCAAAGTTATTTTGGGCAAAACCATTTTTTTTACGTTATTAATTCGTCAACTATTGACAAAAACAGTGCTTTTATATATGATATTGTTTAGAGGTAAAATGTTATTACTACTTTTTTGAGAGTCAAGATATGGACTCAAAAAAAGACGGCATCTTATGGCGATATAAATGGCACATTGTGGTTATTTGTACCGCAGTGGCAATCGTTCTTATTTTGACGCTTTACACCGACCTCTTCCAGCCATCGGAGACTAATTTATTGCGTCAACTCGTATTATTGCTCGGGGCTTTGGTCTTTCTCAGTGCACTTCTTGCAATGCTCTCAAGAGTAATTAAGATACTTGATGCCCTTCGGGACAATAGCACAAAACTTCAAGATTTAACCGGTGCCCTGGAAAAAATTCATACCGGATTGGCACAAATTAATCACAGCACTCGCATCAGCGAAGCAGCAAAGGCTATTGCATTCCGCGACGCAGACAGACAATATCTTCGAGAGGCCGTATTTGAGAAGCTTCAGATGCAGGATTATGATGCAGCCAACGACATTATTAATGAGATTGCAAATCGCTCGGAATATACTGAGCTGGCTGATGAGTTAAGATTACAGGCAGAACAATACCACAATGCTACCGACCAGGAACGGCTAAATCAGATTATAGAACATATTGAAAAACTGATTGCTGAATGTCAATGGTCCAGGGCAAGTGCACAGATTGAAGGGCTGATAAGAAATTATCCGGACAGTGAAAAGGCAAAAGTAATGCGTCAAGTCCTTTATGATAAGAAACAGGAACGAAAAAGAATCCTTCTTGCTGCCTGGGATGATGCAATCACACACGAGGAAACGGACCGAAGCTTGGACATTTTGAAGGAGCTTGATCAATACCTCACTCCCAACGAAGCTCTGGCTCTGCAGGAAGCGGCAAGCGATGTATTTCGGACTAAGCTACATAATCTGGGCGTTCAGTTCTCCATTGCCGTGACTGAAAAACGATGGACAAGCGCGTTAGATATCGGCCAACAGATTGTCAGCGATTTTCCAAACAGTAAAATGTCCAAGGAAATCCGGGCAAAAATGGATATTCTTAAGCAAAACGTCCAGATGCAAAATAATTAGACATGCCTGCTTTATCTGCAATTACTGAAAATCGAACAATGATTGGGTTTTAATCATTGTCACTTGATCCGGATAAGCAGCAAACGTGTGAATGTGCAATTCAGTTTTTCTCGCCTCAAAATCCACATAACAAAACGGCTGAAGCCTGCCAACTTCCAATTCAGGGAATTTTACAAAAACGCCCCTGTTTCGAGCAAAACGTTCAAGATCGGTATGGCTCTGCCGATATAAGTTGGGACTCATTTTCTCGACCTGGAAATCAGTCATGTAACTAACTCCACGACTCAAAGTGCATTTATGAGTCCGCGGACCACGAAATTGAAAACGCTCAATCAGTCCCCGAGAAGGCAACATCTGACCGGGCGTGCTGACTACCTCACTAAGACAAATATCGCCGGCAAAAACACTAACAACGTGCGTACATCCGGTAACCCAGATGATAGCCTCGTAATTCTCGGTATTTAATTGCCGGCTGGCATAGATCTGAAAAAGTTCAGGATGCACAGGTCGCTGAAAAAGGCTAAACATTAATTCTTCAACAGCTACATTGATTTGTGGTAATTCCATAAATCTATCCCAACACAAAAAAACTCACTTCTCATTTTCTATTATTATACCAAAATCAATGCACCTTTTCAAGGCCTATATCAGTATTGATAAGGGCGTTGTTCGCACTTATAGGACGATTTTTCTACAAGCTGTTCAAAGTAAAAGAGTAATATCATGAAAGTTTTTTTGAAAAAAAACAACTGTGTCTGAAATTTCTAATTTGTGAAAAAGAATGCAGTAATAGAAACTGCAATAATATTGTAAAAAGCATGAGTTCCGGCTGTTATTCCAAAACCGCGAATTGCATAAAGGATTGCGAAATAAATACCTGCGATAGTTCGAAAGGCAAACCTTGTCCAATCAAAAGGGTCCACAACGTTAGGTCTGCCACTGAGGAAGTCTACATGGTGGTGTGCACTGAATAATGCCGCCGAAATCAGAACTGAAAGTATAATAGCGTTTTCATGACTGAGCTTAAAGACATCCTGAAACAATAGCATCAGAATACATATCAAAATCAAACGAAAAACAAGTTCTTCGTAGATTCCGGCTCCTATTCCCGTAACTATGTTCGCCAACAGCGAATGATCCCGCTCGGAACTGCCGGCTTCAGAGACAGATGAATGTGAGTTATAGTCCTGTACAGAAGAGCAGGCCGGAAGCGTTATGGATTGCGTCTGTATCCGGCTGTTATCGAACCGGCCGAAGTCACCTTGTGAACCAACAGAGCTTAGTAACATTGTCAGGACAATTAACGGCACAGCAAGCAGAATACACTCTATTGTCATCGGAACAATATCACCAAGCCAGAAATCCCATTTTTTTCCTGAGCTAATTTGCAGCGATAATAAAATAACAATAACAGCCAATGGTGGGGCCGCCCACGCAAATTTACCGCTAAAACCCAATGATTCCAGCATGTGCTGCAGCCAGACAAACGCTACCACCCTAATCTGTGATTGATTCAGGACGTCCGTATTAATACGAAATGTACCCAATTCATAGAATGCAATAAAGGGCAGAAGGAAAACAACGGCATATATCGGGCGAGATGTCCTATCTAAATAGGAATCCTGTGTGAAATTAAACAACTGACTCGTGCTGTACCTGAACCTTTTTCTTTCTCCATTCGCTGTTACAGTCTTGTGTCCTGAGTTTTTGGCAAACAACCACAATTTCATATGCCCTTATCGATATTTATTAATTTCCACAACTGAATTTTTGCAGAGTCTACTTCAAGTAAGCCGAAAATACAATAGTCAAACAAAATAAATAACAAAGACCAAAAGGTGATATATATGAAACCATTCTTATGCTTTCTCGGTGGCTGTGAGTTCGAATATATCATCCTTGAACTAAAGTCCAACCCTAATAAATATTTTGACTTTGACTATTTCCACACCTTCCAACATCGCGGCCAAACAAATCCTTATATCTTTCTCACAGATCACACCCAAGAGGTAATGGATAGCAATCCCGATGTAGTCATACTTTCACAGCACGATGCTATGATGGGCCCAATTACAGATATACAGTTAAACCGCGTCAGTTCAAAAGAACAGCAGGATCAACTACTCAAAGAACTCGTTGACCAGTGCGAGCTGATGATAATAACACTCTTAGAACTAAATGTGCCGATTATTTTGCAGTTTTTCCCCTGGTTTAGAACAAATATGCTCAATCGCTATAAGCACACATCGCCATTTTACAATGAAGAACAGTTTATGAGAAAATATGTTACAGCGATTGGGCAAAGAAAACAAGGCGGGAGTCTTCAATAATCCCAGGCCTGGAGGTGGATGGCAAAGAGTATTTTATTTGCCCAAAGTGCAAAAAGGAATATGACACCCTCGAA
>CAZMWN010000046.1:0-16659 GCA_964569935.1 uncultured Pirellulales bacterium | reverse complement strand
TCTGCTCGTAACCTTCCTTTTTAGCCTGGCTGGCAAAATAGTTATATCGATTCCTTGCCTGCGATTCACCTGCAAATGCAGCCAATAAATTCTTTTCAGTCTGACTTCCTTTTAATTCCATCTCAAAACCTCTCTTTCTTAAATCGCTAATTACACAATCAATCTATTTACACAAATCGCATATACCTTCAACATAGACTGTTTTCCGCAACACCTTGAACTTTCTATTAATATATGCCGGCAGCTTAATGTCGTCAAATGGCTTATGATGAAAATCGATAATCCTTTTGCATTTTATACACTTAAAATGCTGATGCTCCGCCGATTCGGCGTCGTAACGCTTGGCATCGCCAGAACCTTCTACTACATAAGCCGCACCAATCTCATCGAGGGTCAACAGGGTTCTGTTTACCGTATCCAGAGATATGCTCGGGAATATTTTTTTTACCTTTTTATATAGCACCTCCGCCGAAGGATGTTCATCGGTTTTTAGAAGCTCCCGATAAACTGCTATCCGCTGGGGAGTAACTTTCAGACCCTTTTCCCTGCAACGATTAGCAAACCAGTCGGTTTTTCTGTCCAGTTCGCAACTGCTTATTTTACTTTTTGTCTTTTTCATAGCTGTTACTATATAGTAGTTGTTCCTATTTGTCAATAAGTCTCCGAAAATATTTTCTTTTCATAACAAATTATAAATGCCTGACTTATCAAGATATACCTAAAAAAATAAAATTTTCTTACCAAGTTTTACTTATTTCTTAATAACTTAAAAATAGGGCCGTTTTTCAGGAAATATCGATAAAGTACTGCGTCAAATTGTTTAGACAGCAAAAATGATGAATGATATGATAGCAACATAAATATTAAGATTATTTTCGAGGATCTATAGTCATGGGAAATAATGCATGTCTATCGAAATTGCTAATCATTTGCATGTCTGTACCGATACTCGCTTCTGTAACATTAGCGCAGACACAAATTGGAAGTACTATCGAGGTTTCCGCACTTAGATGCGAAGGACGCACGGAACCGGTCGGCCTGGACCAGACTAATCCATGTTTCGAGTGGCAACTGCAATCAAAGAGACGAAGTACGATACAATCTGCCTGCCAGGTGCGTGTGGCGTCCGAGCGGGAGCTTCTGACACAAGGGACACCCGACATGTGGGACAGCGGCCGTATCACGTTCCGGCAGTCGCATTACATTGCCTATGACGGAAAAGAATTGAAGTCATCGCAAAAATATTACTGGGCAGTCCGCCTGTGGGATAATCATGGCAACGTTACCGATTGGAGCCAGCCGGAAACGTTTGTCACCGGATTACTTTCTCCCGACGACTGGCAGGCCAAATGGATTACCGCCGAGCGAACCGACAAAGACCCGTTACCAATCTTCCGCAAGGAGATTGAACTTACAAAATCCGTCAAGAATGTCGTGATTCACATTTGCGGCCTCGGACATTACGAGCTGCGGATAAACAGCCGACGCATCGGAGACTACCAGATAAACCCCGGCTGGACGAATTACCGCAGGACGTGTCTTTACAGCTCATACGATGTCACAGAGTCCCTCAAACAGGGTGACAATTGTATCGCCGTCATGTTGGGCAACGGCATGTACAACGTCACCGGCGGACGTTACACAAAGTTCAAGGGCACGTTCGGGCCGCCGAAACTGATCTGTCAAATGCACGTAACCTTTACCGACGGTTCAACCCGGGTAATTGCCTCTGACGAAGCCTGGAAATATTCGCCGGGACCAATTACGTTCACTTGTATATTCGGCGGCGAAGATTACGACGCCAGGCGTGAACAGCCCGGCTGGGACAAACCCGGCTTTGACGACAGCACCTGGGATGCAGTTTCAATCTGTGACGGCCCCGGTGGTAAACTTGTGGCACAGTATGCACCGCCGGTCAAAGTGGATAAATACCTCCCGGCAGTGGCGATTGAGCGCCTCGACGATGGCAGGATTGAAGTTGATTGCGGCCTAAACCTTTCAGCCCGCCCGGTGTTAAAGGTAAAAGGGCCCGAAGGGAGCAAGACAACTGTGTATTGTGCCGAAAAACGCGGCGAGCCATGGATGCACAATAGAGGTCACTCATATACTTACACCCTCAAAGGTCAGGGCGAGGAAATTATGCGGCCTCGATTCACGTATTTTAGCTTCCAATATCTGTATATCTCCGATGTGGATTTACCGGGTGACGTCACGGAGCAGGGCAATCGACCAGTACTTATGGAGGCCGGCAGCGAATTTCTGACAAGTTCCGCCGCCAAAGCAGGCAGCTTCGAATGCTCGAATACATTATTTAACGATATCGACGCTATGATTGACCGTTCGGTACGCAGTAACCTGCACTGCGTTGTGACCGACTGTCCGCATCGCGAGAAACTCGGCTGGCTCGAGGTGCCCCACCTGATGGGACCTTCCATTCTCTACCATCGTGACGTTCAATATCTTTTCCGAAAGATATGCCGTGACACGAGCGAATCACAATTAGACAACGGCCTGGTTCCAAATATCGCACCGGAATACACAAGGTTTAAAGAAGCATTCTTCGAGTCACCCGAATGGGGCAGTGCCTGCGTGCAAGTGCCGGAATTGCTGTATGAATGGTACGATGATAGTGCGATTTTACAACAGCAGTACGAGACCATGAAACGATACACACGCTACTTGGCCGAATCGCGAAACGAACAGGGATTAGTCAAGCCGGGACTGGGTGACTGGTACGACTGGACTGAGGAAAAGGGACACGTCGGTGCTTCACAACTGACTCCGCCTGAACTGCCTGCCACGGCGTTCCTGTACGATAACGCCCGAATCGTTGCATGTGTCGCGAAAATGATAGGCAAAGATTCCGATGTAGAGGAAATGGCTGAACTCAGCCGGCAGGCTCGTAAGGATTTTATCAAGGCTTATTATAAGCCAGATGAGCATTCCGTTGCAACCGGCTCCCAGGCATCGTTAGCCGCGGCCCTGCACTTCGGCCTGGTCCCCGAACAGGACCGGGAGCAGGTGCTGGCAAATCTTGTCAAAGAAGTCGAGAAGGCACAATATCGTCAGTCAACCGGCGAGATTTGCTTTCGTATGCTGGTCCGGGCGCTGGCCGACGGCGGTCGCTCCGATGTGGTTTATCGCATTATCAATCGTACCGATGCACCCGGCTACGGCAATATGCTCAAGCTTGGCTTCAAGACGCTTTCCGAAAGATGGGACAAACCCGGCTCGTCGATGAACCATTGCATGTTCGGCCATATCCAGGAATGGTTCCAGAATTCGATTGTCGGTATTCGGCAGGCACCCGATTCTGTCGGTTACCGGCATATACTGCTTCGCCCGGAGCCGGTAGGGGACCTGAAATGGGCTTCGGGCCATTACGATAGTATGCATGGTCGAATCGAAAGCAAATGGAGCATCGAGGACGGCATTTTCCACTGGCAGATTACCGTACCGCCCAATACGACCGCCGAGGTGCACGTTCCGGCGACTGAGCCGGACATAGTGACAGAGAGCGGCAAGACTATCGATCAGGCTGAAGGTGTTACATTTTTGCGAGTGGAACCGGTCGGCGAATCTGGAAATTCTCCCGCCCGCGCGGTCTATGAAGTCGGCTCAGGAAAATATCAGTTCCTCTCCACAATAAAATAGAAAATACAAAAATACCAATGCCGACTTGTAAATCCAGGAAAAGGGAAAAGGTCAAAAAGAGAGGAAAAGAAACTCACAAATAGACTGTCCCATTTTTTGAGGTTTTTGGGAGATTTAATTCATGTTGCAAAAAAGAATTATCTATTATTAATTTGTTGCATTGCTTTTATTTTGGTTTTTCTATCTTGTGTCACTCAAGAAATGTCACATGGAGGTCGAATTTTTGTGTAGGATTTATATAGGAAATCCCTGATATGGGAAATCTCAATCCAGCTAATCGTAATAATTCATACACATATTAATTTGAAAGGAGAAATAAAATGAAAAGACAATTTATGCTCCTGCAACTCGGTTTTGTTTTAGTATTATTGGCCTTAAATCTTGTTGTTACATTGGAAGCGTTTGCCAATCATGCAGGAATAGCGACCGTCACCTCGATACCAAAGATTCTGTTGACAGATATCCCTTCGGAGCCGAACTACAAGCTTCATGGGATAAACTTTGGCCCCTACATTGACAATGACGAAAATCCCAAAAGAGGGGAAATGCAAATAACCGACGAGGAATTGATGGAGCGAATAGCAGTTATTGCACCATATACCGAGTGGATACGAACATTCGGGTGTAATGATGATTTGAAGGAAGCCGGCATGTATGCACACAGCCTGGGTCTGAAAGCAGCCATTGGGGCATGGTTGGGCCCGGAAACAACTCCGCAGGGACAGCAAGCAAATCAAAATCAAATTGACTGCCTTATAAACCTGGCGCGAGAGGGGCATGTGGATATTGCTATCGTCGGAAGCGAGGTACTTCTCTGGGGTCATCTTTCAGAGAGTAAACTTATCGATTATATCAACCATGTGAAAGTACGGCTGCAAGAAGAGATGATTGATATTCCTGTTACGTATGCTGATATATACGGCGTGTTTCTTGATCATCCTGACTTGATCTCAGCGGTAGACCTTGTGTTTGCAAATTACTACCCCTATTGGGAAGGAAAGAATATCGACTATGCCGTTGCCCATCTCCACAGATGGCATCAGGAATTAATGGACGCAGCAGATGGTAAAGAGGTGTTTGTATCAGAAACAGGTTGGCCAAGCTGTGGCGAACAGATTTTTAATGCGGTGCCGTCTACTGAGAATGCAAGCTTCTATTTTTTGAACTTTGTCTCTTGGGCGCGCGCCAACAATGTCAAATATTTCTACTTTGAAGGACTGGATGAAGGCTGGAAAGTCGAGGATGAAAGGGCACAAGGTGCCTGTTGGGGAATCTGGAATAAAGAAAAGAACCTGAAGCCTGGCATGGAACGAGTCTTCAACGGTGAGATAATGGATGATAATTGGAGCGATGATATTCCTGAGGCGCCGATCATAGATTTTAATTCTCTTCCCGAACTGACAGAGACCAATATTTCAACCTTTGTTGTTTCAGGTTCTGCGGGACCAAATAATGTGGTTTTGCTGAACGGGGCATCGTTGCCTCCTGGCACAATAGATGAAGAGGGGAACTTTGCTGTCGCTGTGCCGTTGGTTGAGGGCGATAATCTTCTTGAGTTGCTCATTAAATCAGGAGAAGAAGTTGTTACAGATGCAGAAAAAATCGTCTGCTTCGATGATGACTTCTCCACGGGTGGGAAGAGACTTATCTATGTAAATTCTGTCTCTGCGGAAAGCGTGCCCGCTCTTACAGGTACCATCGTTATCGACTTAGATAATGACACTCTACTCGGCCTGCTCGAAAATAAGCACATAGTAGGGATTTCACCGGACGGCAGCGAGATCTACACCAGTGAAAAATCGGTGATAAGCACCAGTACTCATCGAGAGCTCAGGACTATGCCCTTCACCCGCGATATCCGTCACAACGGCTTCCTCGTATCTCCCGATGGAACTCGTCTTTATTCACAAAATGAAAGGCTTGACGTCTTATCAAATACTCTGTTAGTGAATTTGCCGCTTAATATCGTCACAGGAAGTTCGTGGTCAGTCGCACCTGTCCCTGGAGGACCAGCGATTAGTCGTGATGGTCGGTATATCTATTGCCGTAATCGTGTCAACGTCATAGATACCGAAACAAACGAACGTAGCATCACAATTATTAGCGGTCATCACATGAGCGATATTGCTCTCTCACCAGATGGGAGCAAAATCATTATATCTGAGTACAGCTACGCCACGGGCTACCTGGACATATACGATGCAAACACATATGAGCTGCTTGCATCAATAAAAGACCTTGGAGATTTTACAGGTGAGATCACGTTTTCCAAAGATGGTCAGAAGGTAATAGTCGGCAGTGCAGGTAATCCCGCATGGCCTACTGGTTACGTAACAGTCATTGATCTTAAAAAAGTGGAAATTGTTCCACCTCAGATACCTGTTACCCTTGCTGATAATATAGCCACCTCCGGGAACGACGAGTTCTTTGTTTCTTGTGGTGAGAGTAACAGGCCGGGCATAGATGTGTATGTACTTGGAGCATCCGGCAACTTGTTGAGGTCAAAAAGTTTCTTTCTTGGAATTAATTGCTTTAAACGGTCTACAGGAAGACCTAAAAACGATCAGATTCGCAAGATAGTATTTAAGCCGTGATAATCAGAGTCTGTTGAGGCTAACAGTAATCAGCTTTTGAGTATCAATATAGCACGGTGCAATTGCATCGTGACTTATGTTGCGACGGGTGGCAGCCACTGAGCGAACACAGTCTCTAAGCGCTTATAATCGCGAATCACTAATCACGAAACACTAGTTACGAGTTATAAGTTAAGGACAATTTGCATCAAGATGGTGGATTTTGCTTGCAATTAGGGCGTTTTTTTGTATAATACCAACCCTAAAATTGAATAATGAAAATCGAATAACAAATTAAAAATGGGGGAATGGGGAAATCAAAAGTAAAAAGTAAAAAGGCAAAACGTAAAACCATAAAGTAAAATTCAAAATGGAAGCCTATCGGCTTACCTATCTGTCATCAGTAGGTAGGATGGGCAACTTGTTTACCCATGCTGTCAATTTGACACAATCCCGATGTGTTCGACAATTGTCGAGAGTTCTCTACAAATCGGCCTTTTTTTGCAAAACGAACCCAATTTCAAAAACGACCAAATTAATGTAAGCTCTTTGAAATAAAAAGATTATGATAAAAAAACGGATTGGACACTTGGTAAAAACAAACCCAATTCAAAGCCAAACAAAGCCAATTTACACCCTGCGCCCTCATAGCAGGGGGGCTGGGGGCGGATCGAGATTGCCGGGCAAAATATTGTCATAGATTTGTGCTCCGTTGTGCAATATTAGCTTGTTTTTTTAATAAATGCCTTTATAATCACTTGTTCATGGAAGTTTTATGAATTTGATTGGATTCTGCTATGGCACGAAATCGCGGAAAAAAGGCTCTATATGAAGTAATGAGCAAAGCCCGGATTAAGCCCGACCCCGGCAAGGCTTTAGAGCCATTGTATCCGAAACGAAGTGACGAAGTTGAGCCGAATACAGAAGAAAAGCCTGAGGTAGAGAAGCCAAAGACTTCGACGCAATGGTGGACAAAACCGAGAATCGTACAGTTTAATGTCGGCAGGATCGAGTTCTCGTTGCCGTATCAGGTTATGATTGCGATAGTGTTAGGGCTGATTCTGCTGGTTGTGATAGTATATCGACTTGGTCAGTTGTCCATGGTCAACCGGGAAACAGCAGGGTCGGCCGAAGTGACGCGAAATAGTGCTCAGGTAAACACGGCGATACATACTAATACCGGTACAATGCAGCCTGCTGAACCAGCTCCAATCAAACCGCAGGAGAGTCGGCCTGTTGCTCCCGTCGAGTCAACGGGTAATAATGTGATTGTTCTTGCCGAATATGGGGCCCGAGCTGATTTGGTTCCTGTGCAGAAGCATTTTGCCGGGTATGGAATAGCAACTGAAATAGTAATAGAGAACGGCCGTTATTATTTACAAACGGCTAACACGTATGATAATCCGGCAACAGCCGGTACAAACGGATATAAAGCCAGGCAGAATATAATTCAAATAGGAGCCGCATATAAAGGCCAAGCTCCTGAAGGTTATGAAACATTTGCGCCGCATTATTTCAAAGATGCGTACGGCAAGAAAGTAAAGTAGTTAGGAGAAATATTGAATGTCGATTGATAGTTCGTTAAAAATTAAAGGCGCTTTGACCAGGCACAGAAACGTTTTAAGGCGAGCTGAACGCATTGAACAGCTCAAGGACGAGGAACGCTGGTCAGAGGGTGATTCTCTGTTGGGGCTGCCGAAAGTTGCTCATCGTAAGAGCCATGCCGGCCGCAAGGACAAAGATATGCTTGAAAAAGAAGCTGCAACCGAAGCCGTGGCCGAAACGACGGAAACCGAAGCAAAAGAAGATTGATAATCCTTAATATTTGCATATGTGAATGCCGATTTTCACAAGCGATTGAAAGGGTAGTACATCAGATTTAATTCATAGTGCCATGTGGCCCTTCGCTTATTCCTGGAAAAAATTGGGGCCGGAATCATCATAGGTCATGACATTGTCATAAAAAAAGCCAAAAAATTCCTCTTAGCCTGTCCACTTCATAAAAAGTGATACGCCGGTGGTAAATACAATCGCACTGCTCGGAAAACCTGTGGACAAGATGATCATAAAGCGTTAATTTACCGTCACTTCATAAAAAATTGACCTGAAAAATTACATGCGCCAGGGCCAAGACGATGGAAAAAAACTCGCAAAATGGGCTGACAATTAAAAAAGCACCTGTCGGCCTTGCAGTTTTTGCCCTTGTGGGCCCTTCGATAGTCTGGGCGGCGGAGTATATCGGTTCCGGCGAGGTCATCGTGGCGACACGGACCGGTGCTATTTTGGGCACTACAATCCTTTGGGCACTTGTCTTTGGTGTATTTCTGAAATTCTGGATTGGTATGAGCGGCGCCCGCTATACCGTCTGCACCGGCGAAGGCATGATTGACATGTTCGATAGGATACCTGGGCCGAAACATTGGGCAATCTGGATTGTGATCATTGCCCAATTTGCAACTGCGGCCTTGTCCATAGGTGCACTTGCCACTGCGGCTGGAGTTTTTGTCAATAGCCTCATACCCATAGGTGCTGGTCTTGCCGGTTGGCTTGTTACGTTTATTGCAGTCGGAATAGTCTGGTCCGGAATATTCGATGTCTTAAAAATCGTGATGAGTGTTTTTGTTCTCATTATTGTTTTAGGAGTTATGTACGTTGCAGCACACGTTTTCCCGGGACTTGGTGAATTTTTACAGAGCTTGAGACCTAACATTCCACAGGTTCCCGAATGGGCTGTTACGATTGAAGGAGTCAGTAAAAATCCATGGAGGGAAATATTGCCGCTGCTCGGCTGGAGTGCCGGCGGTTTTGCAAGCCAGGTGTGGTATACATATTGGGTGCTTGGTGCCGGTTATGGTGCCGCAGCCGGTCGAGGCTACGGCAAACCTGCGGATGTATCGATGCTAAAAAACATGAGCCGGGAAGTAGCGGAAAAGATCAGAGGATGGTGTCACGTACTTTATGTCGATTCTACTTTAGCGATGGTTATGGGAATTATAATAACAAGTGCTTTTCTCATCGCCGGTGCAGGAATATTACGACCTGCAGAAATAGCCCCCGAAGGTCCGCAGGTAGGTTTGGAGCTATCGAATCTTTTCTCATCGAGATGGGGTTCTATAGGCGGTTTTCTTTTTTTGTTATCAGGGTCGGCAGCGCTGATTTCCACACAGATAGGACAATTAGCCGGTTGGCCACGGTTGCTCGCTGATTCCTTCAGAATCTGCTTCCCCGGTTTTGGTAAAAAGATAGTGTGGAAAACGCAGTTCAGAATCTTTCTGCTTTTCTTTATTTGCACGAATATGATTATCGTTTTCTGCTTCAAGGAAAAGCCGGTATTACTCGTACAAGCCTCCGCGATACTTGACGGCCTGCTCCTGACGCCGCTACAGGCTATTTGGGTTGCGATGGGATTGTTTGTGGTCTTGCCGAAGCTGCTTTCCAAAGAGGCGTTTAAGATTCTTAAACCGAGCTGGATATTTGCAGTTATATTGATTGTTGCATTTCTGGTCTTTGGCTATTTCTGCATCTTCCAGATACCCGCTGTTCTATTTCAACGATAAGGGCTTTTGTTATAAAAGTCCCTCAAACTTAAACAAAAATAAACTTCACCCGGAATGTATTATTTCTACAGCACGTTCGAAAACATAAGTCGGCTGATAAGGAAACATTACAAGGTCATCCTTCTTTGTAATGCCACTAAGTACCAGGGCGGTTTCAATTCCGGATTCTATGCCGGCGATAATATCCGTATCCATTCTGTCACCGACAATTAACGTGTCCTCGAGCTTGCATCCGATTTTCTTGATTGCGTGCCGCATAATCAGCGGATTCGGCTTACCGATGAAATAGGCTTTTCTGCCCGTTGCCATTTCAATCGGAGCAACTAATGCTCGACACGCGGGCACCACTCCCTTTTCCGATGGTCCCGTCAGGTCGGAATTAGTCCCTATCAATTTCGCTCCATTGAGTATCAGGTGTACGGCAAGTTCAATCTGCTCGAAATTATATGTCCGCGACTCACCTACCACTACATAAATTGGATTTACATTATCGATGTAGAAACCGGCGTCATGTAGAGCGTTTATCAGGCCCGATTCGCCGATGACATACACACCGACGTTGGGATTCTGACTGGCCAGGAAACTGGCCGTCGCCTGTGCTGAAGTAAAGAAATCTTCCACAGCGACTTCGATTCCCATGTGTGAGAGTTTTTGTTTCAACTCTTTCGGTGATTTTGCACTGCTATTAGTCAGGAAAAGAAATCTCTTTTGTTCATTTTTCAACCAGTTTACGAATTCCTTTGCTCCATCCACGAGTCTGTTTCCGTGGTATATCACTCCATCCATATCGCAAATGTAGCCTTTTTTCTCTGTAAGCTTTCCCATAATCGGGCATCCTTTTCAAAATTATATTTCAACCAGTTGCCCAAACAGCGTCAGTGGGCTTGTCTCTGTTATTTTTACTTTTGCAAACTGCCCGGCCAGCGTCGGCGGCCCGTTGAAAACAACAATATAATCCGTTGCGGTTCTGGCAACCAACTGCGGACTGCCGTTCTGTGTAAGATTCCGGTTCGACTTTTTGCTTAATCCCTCAACTAAGACTTTTACCTCTTTACCGAGGAACACCCGGCTCAGTTCATCGCTGATTTTCTCCTGCACAGCAAGAAGCTCAACGTTTCTTCTTTGTTTGATTTCGGCAGGTACTGTGTCCTGAAGTCTCTTATCCGCGGTTGTACCCGGCCGGGGTGAGTACTTGAAAATAAATGCGTTTTTATATCCGGCCTTTTTGGTTAAATCTATTGTCGCCTGGAAATCTTCTTCGGTTTCCCCCGGGAAACCAACGATAAAGTCACCGGCTATTGCAATGTCCGGCACCTTCGCTCTGGCCCTCTCAAGAAGCTCCAGATACCAGCCACCGGTATATTGACGATTCATTGCACGCAGAATCTTATCCGAGCCGCTTTGTGCGGGCATGTGCAGATAGCTGCATACTTTCAGTGAATCGGCCATGACCTGCAGAATCGCATCGAAGAATTCATCCGACGGATAGCTGGTGACAAATCTGAGCCATTCGATTCCCTCAATGTCACCGGCTGCACCGAGCAGGTCTGCCAGGCACCATGTTTTATTACCTTGTTTGTATTTGTACGAATTGACCGTCTGGCCCAACAGCGTAACCTGCTTGACCCCCCGGTCCGCCAGTTTTTTTATCTGTTCGATAATCGCTTTTGGTTCCCTGCACATTTCCGGCCCTCGAACGTAAGGGACGATACAATATGTGCAAAAATTATTACATCCCCGCATGACACGAACAAAAGCCTGGCCGGGGATGTCCTTCTCTTCAATGCCGTAAGAAGACTCAAAATCCTCGAGAGCCTGTGTCTGTTTTTCAGAAGTGGGCCTAAGTATCTTTTCCGTTACCACAAGCTGCTTTTTTTTATGATTCAACGCTTCGGTTACAAGCTCGGCGATTCGGGGGATTTGTGCCGGACCGCAAACGATATTGACCACTTCATGTTTGAGGAGCTTGTCGCCGAGTCGTTGTGCCATGCAGCCGATGACACCGACCACCATATCCGGGCGTGATTTTTTTATGTGTTTGAGATGACCAAGATGGGAATGAACCCGCTGTTCGGCGTGTTCGCGAACCGAGCAGGTATTAATCAAAACAACATCGGCCTGCTTGACGCTGCCGGTTATATCGAATCCGGCTGCCTTTAGCGCAGAATTCACCAACGCAGTATCCAGCTTGTTCATCTGGCACCCGTAGGTTTGGAAGAGTACTTTCACATTACACCTCCGAACCTAAACAAAGGGACATAAAAACTTTTAATATGCGAATTTCGAGTATTCATAAGCAAATAAATATACAGAACTTACAATATTAAGTCAAATTATACCATTGTTATAGCGAACGGTTGAGTTGTCGCTGGAGGTCTTTGAGACGGTTCGATTCGTTAAAGCCGAGCATGACAATCGGAAATGCGGTCTTGTTGTGCGTTAATGGTTCATCTAAATTCACCCACCGCCGGCAATATTCGCCGTCGGGCGTGCCGGGTATCGGTGAAAAGTCAGCCAACATCCCCCGAATACCCAGGCTATGAACAAACTGCATCGAAGCTTCAAGCTCCTGAATATCGATAGAAGGGTGGCCGAGGATTTGATAGGCCGTTATATTTTCCGGCGAGGCTCCTGCGGCAATAAGTTTTTCGACCGCTTGGGCGAGTTCCTCGGAAAAAACTTTTGAGCCGGTCTGCTTTTGCCACTGCGAAGAGGTGCTTTCAAAACCGAGATAAAAAGTTTTAAAACCCGCCCGAACCATAAGCCCGGCCAGTTCGCTGGTTACAAAACGGGCATTGAGAGCGTTCGGGCTATGCAAATTTATTTTCGATTGCCGTTTTACGATTGTTTCCAAAAAAGGAATTAGAACCACATCAGGCTCGAACAGCAGGGCGTCGTCGTAAAAAGCGATATTTTTGACGCCGAGTCGTCGCAGAAGCTCGAACTCGGCGAGCGAACGTTCCAGCGGTCGTTGCCTGAATTTGCCGTACACTTTCGGCACCGAGCAGTAAGTGCAGTTAAAGGGACATCCGTCACCGAGCTTCAGCACGCCGACCTTTAATTTGTCGTAAATTTCCCATAAAGCCGGCTGCATCAAATCCGGTGTTATTTTCAAATATTGCCAGAGCGGCTCAAGATTTGTGCCTATAACCAAAAGGTCCACTCCCAGTTCTTTAGCATGAGAACTGCAGAGTGTGACATAATTGCCGCCGAGAATTATTTTTGCTTTTGGTTGCAATCTGCGGATATCTTCGGTTACCTCCCGGATTCCGGGGTACCAGTATGTCATTGTCGTCTGGATAAAGGCAAAATCGAACGGCTTTTCTTTAGCCAAAAAATCGGTAAAAAGACTGCGAGGCAAACCGAATCGGCGGAAGTATCGGGGAATAGCCGCCAGGCATTCGGGGTGATTAATTTTTTCAAAATAAAATCGGCCCCGGCCCCATCGGTCTGATTCGAGTGACTTTTGCCGGGTCGAAAAAGGCACCAACCTGTCGAGATAGTCGAAGAGTGCAAAATCCGCCTGACCGCGTAATTTCCCGGCAATACTTAACATGCCGTAAGGTTTGAGCCAGAAATCAAACGCAGCAAAATCATAAATCGGCGGATTGACTAACAAAATTCTCGGTTTCATCATTACACAAAAAAAATACCGTTCCTAAATAATCACCAAAGCTTGACAAGCCCCGGATAGACTATACGATTATCAGAATTATGGATTCTTTACCAGATAAAATCAGCCATTGCAGCAAAGGCGTCCGGCAGTTATGGACTCTTATGAATCCGTGCACACTCTGTCCCCGCCAATGCAAGGTCTATCGCAGCGAGGGCCACATCGGATTTTGCGGCATCGGCGATATGCCTGTCATTAGTTCTGTCGGTCCGCATTTCGGCGAGGAGAGCGTGCTCGTCGGAAAGGGGGGCTCGGGCACGATTTTTTTTGCTGGTTGTAACTTAGGTTGTGTTTACTGCCAGAATTACGACATCAGCCATGAGCGGCACGGCAGTAAAAGGACTATCGAGCAGTTGGTCCAGTCCATGCTCGATTTACAAAGTACCGGCTGCTCCAATATCAACTTTGTCACTCCCACGCATGTCGCACCGGCTATCGCCGCCGCAATTGAGTTGGCCAGGGAAAAAGGCCTGACGCTACCGACGGTTTATAACACCGGCGGGTACGATTCGGTTAAAACTTTAAAGCTGCTCGAAGGTCTGATAGATATTTACATGCCAGATATGAAATATTCCGATCCGAAAGTGGCCGAGGAGCTTTCCACCGCACCGGACTATCCTAAGGTAAATTTGGCCGCCGTCAAAGAAATGCACCGGCAGGTCGGCGATTTGAAGACGGAAAACGGCTTGGCCACTCGCGGGCTTTTGGTCAGGCATTTGATTCTGCCGGGGGGGCTGGCCGGCAGCTTCGAGATTATCGATTTTCTGGCCGAGAAGATTAGTCGAAAGACAACTATCAACATTATGGACCAGTATCGTCCCTGTTACCAGGCTTCTTCCCATCCCCACATTAACCGACGTCCCTCTATCGAAGAGATTGTCTCCGCCCGCAGATACGCAATGACAAAAGGCCTTCACGTCCTCGACTGAGCGGATATGAAAAAGAACCTCAAGTTTTTCATAGAATTGCAAGGCCATGTAGTGGCAACTATCCTGTGGATTTGGGTATGATTTAAGAAATAAGTTCTTTTAATTGTTTAGCGTTTTTGACGGCGTGGCCGTGGGCATCGTTATTGAAATAGACATAGATGCTGCGGGCCTTTTTTGATTGTTTTTTGAGCCATTTGGCCCAGTTCTGAAGTTGTGATTTCGAATAACTGCCGGAATATCTGCCGGTCGTGCCGTGAAAGCGGATATAAATAATATCCGATGTCACTATCTGCGGCGATTCTTTGTCGGGCATATCGTGAATGCAAAAACCGGCACCGTATTTTTTGAGCAACTTATATGTATCATCGCAATACCAGCTTTTGTGCCGGAACTCGAATACGGCGGTTTTTCTCTTGGGCAGCAGCTTGATAAAGGCTTCGAGTTTATCGAGGTCGATATGAAGGCTCGGCGGCAGTTGATACAAAACAGGGCCAAGCTTGCGTTTGAGTAAATTGATTCCATCGAAAAAACGCTGCAACGATTCCGATGTATCTTTTAGTTTCTGTATATGTGTGATATACCGATTGGCCTTGACAGCGTAAAGAAAACCTTCGGGGGCGATTTTCTGCCATCTTTGTATGGATTGCTCTTTCGGAAGTTGGTAGAAGGTGTTATTAATTTCGACTGTATCGAAATGTTGAGAGTAATGTTCGAACCATTTGCTTTTCGGCAGGCCGGCCGGATAAAACAATTCCTTCCAGTGCTCGTAATACCAGCCGGAGGTACCGACTCGAATATCACAATCCGCTTTGCTCATGAAAATATTCTAACACTTTGAACGCATTTGAAAAACTCTTATAATGAACAACAGTAAATTCCTGAATGGATGAAATGCTATGGATTTTGGACCGCAACAAATCGGTAAATGGCTCATCGCAGCAGGGATATTTTTTGTCCTGCTGGGCGGGCTTATAATTTTATTGGGCAAAGTCGGATTGTTCAGATTGCCCGGCGATCTGGAATTCGGTTCCCGGAACTGGCGTATTTATATCCCCATCGCAAGCTGTATCATCCTGTCGATAGTCCTGACGCTCATCCTGTGGCTGATTAATCATTTCCGGAGGTAGCAAAAAAAACAATTGAACCTATAATGAACTACCGACAGACGTCGAGGCTTGCAGAAGCTCCGGCTGCTGTGCTGTACAGGCTCGACTGTAGTCTCATCCATTAAAATAATTGGCAAATTGTCATTTATTTGGTTTTTGAAGATTTTTTTGCTTTACTTAACAGCTTATTCCATATTTTCATGCTGGCGTAAACAACGCCGGTTCCAGCGGCTATTGGGACAATGACTGTGCTTCCTAGGGCAAGAAAGGTTCCAGAGACAGCGTTAACTGCCGCGATTCCCAAACCGACGGATATCCCAACACCTGCAGAATTGGCCGCTGTATCTTTAGCTGCTTGTTTACCGGTTATTTGCTTCTTTTTGTATTTTATGATGTTTGACGTACCGTAAGCCGCTGCTCCTATAGCCCCAGCGGCTATACCGACCGCCAAGGGGTTTAGCAAGGCCGCTGCCATAGCAGCTTTAGATCCGACACTGGGACCGGCAGTTGCTGCGCCGGAAGAGGTAGTCGTGACCGTGCTTGCACTACCACTGGTTAAAGTCATAGATGAACCGCTGGTTTTGACAATAGAACCTGAGGTCTTGACAATTGACGAGCCTGCACTGCCAACCGGACTTGAGGACACAGTTTTGACAGGTGAAGAGCTTGCCGTAACTAAATCACTCGGTTTGTTTGACCATTCTTTCATTTCAAGTTCCTTTCATTATTCTATATGGTTTCTTTGTATAACAGTGAAGCACCATCTGATATTCGTTATAGCACTACATTATTTCTCTAAGGTAACAATAATAGAAAAGCGTTCGAGCTTGCCCATTCATAACCGAACAGACTCCACCCAACGTGTATGTCTGGCAAGCATTCACGAGTATTTTGAACAAACCCCGACAGAACACGAATATAATTAGTTGCAAAAAAAAGCTTCGCTGAGATTGCTATAGGATTAGATTGTGTGTGTGTGGGGGGGGGAGGATAATTGCAGGCAGGCAGGCAGGCAGGCAGGCAGTATAGCTTTCGCTGTTGCCGCCCAAGACATCGCAGACTTCCATGTCATTATAAGCCATAATTGACTCACCATTTTATCTTGTTGCAGACTGCATCTTTTCATCCTTAATATCGTCTAAATCAAAAAAAATCAACGAAAAATAA
>CAZMWN010000045.1:0-17016 GCA_964569935.1 uncultured Pirellulales bacterium | reverse complement strand
CGGGGCCACATGAGGTTTACGATTTCAAATCGTGATTTCCAATCACCTTAATTTTAATCGTTCAGCCGCCTAATAACCTGGCCAGTTTCTTAGACGACTTGCAAGTATCATTACTGCTTGCAACATATCAGTTCTTCACTACCTCACACACCTCCTTTCTCCCCCATCCTCTATGAGGAAGAGGGTTCCTCTGTTTGGATAACATTTATCCACAAATCCTGGGCATAAATAAATCACTAATAATAACTCAACAGAACTATGCTCTGTCATATCACTCATATTACGACGGTGGCATTACCGTAAAAGCAATGGAGCCATTGTACCTACCAGCATGATCCCTAATATTTGTATCGATTTTGAAATTCGCTGTAATATCATGCGAACCCTCTGCTGTTTCTGATATAGATACTGGCTTTGCCATCGGAACAAATCCACCTGTAGTCGGTGTTTTTATTGAAATACGGTCAGGTGCTATATAACCACCTCCAGTTTGTTCAAGCGACGTTATCGATGCAACGATAGGACCGTGCACACAATTAGATTCAACCTTCACAGTTAAAACCGCTGACGATACACCATCGCCCCAGAACGTTAAAGTTCCGAGGTCAAGGCTTCCCGTAGTTGTGGATATTCTAACGAATGGTTCATCCGCTTTAATAATCCCAGCCGATCCAAACAGCGCTATCAATATTGACCATATTACTATGAGTTTCTTCATTATCTTCTCCCCCCAAAAAACATTTTTGTTACAATCTATTTACTGTTAACTATCCACAGCAAACCAAATTGCATTACTTAATCAATTGGCCCTGTAGTCTCCGATTTTCTGCTTTAACGGCGAGCACCTTCAGCAACTCAACATTATCAGACAATCAAATTTCTCAAGGGATTCAAGAATGGGTGAAGGAATAAAAAAACGAGGTCTTTTCATCCACTCCTCACCTAAACTCTCCTCACATTTTGGCCAGCTATTAAGATTTATCGCTGTCCAGCATATAATTATGACTCGCTAACATAACGAGTGCACACAAATCTATGCCTTACTTACTTGCTCAGTTTACCAATTTTCACTTTATGTGTCAATGGCTAAATTCTAAATTTTTGTATTTTTTCCACTTTTGTGCATTTGTTTAATTTTTTCTATTTTACCCATTATTTCAGTAAATGTCAACCCATAAACCTCCCAGAGCATTTCAATTCACTCTTTTTTCTAATCATTCCATATTATTTTCAAGACACGCTATTTATAAAGTCTCAATAAGACATTATGTGTGTAAGTCTATATTATAAAAGAGGATATATCAACTGACATGAACTTCTGCATGAGCTCTTTAGATTCGGGGAAGCAAAGTCTGAATAATCCCTCCGTTTAGTTAACCCAACTATATTATATAGCTACAGTTGAAGCCATAATGTTGGCATAAAATGGTTCAGTTCGAAAAAAGCCCTCAAAAATCCTTACTTACTAAAAAAAGATTTCTAAAACCTTTCATCTGTTTTATAAAGTTATGCTTTTTGACCAAATACCGAAACCATCACGAATGTGCTAAGAGAAAGCATAATAAGAGCTTAGAAAGCATATTGTTAGGCAAAAACCTTCTAAAAAACAGGTAAGAAAATTTCTAAACAAGTTTGCTTAAAAATATAAATGTCAACCTGCGGCCCCAGTTATTGTCAGGGACATCTATCCTTAAGGTAACGCAAAAGAAAAAAATCCAGTTGCTGCCACACGATCTCAAGAATTTAAAAACGACAGTTTGGTCTGGTTTTGGGCGGCAAAATAGTTATAATTTACAAACGTGCTATTTCAAAGGCAGGTTGCCGAAAGATACAATTGTCATTCGGCGAAAATCTTGGATATTCAATAAGGAGTATAGATACAATGAAATTATTATCGAACAAATTGGTCATAACTCTCTTGGTTCTGCTCATAGTACTTTTAGAAGCGAGTTGTCATATGCAACCTGCGGTCAAAGCCCCGGCTGACCCGAATGTCGTTGCGAAAATAAGCGATTACGTCATCACGAGAGAAACGCTTGAGAAAAGACTATTAACAGAGCTTCGCCCCAAAGAATATGAGCAATATCGCGAGGAAACCAAACCGGCAGACGCTAATTCAGTGCTTATGAAAATGATAGCGGAAAAAGCCATGATTATCGAAGCTCGCAAACAAGGCTATCCTGAAGATGATTCTATCAAATCAGCAGTCAAACGATACAGTGATGGAAGACTTATAAATATATTGATACAAAATTACATGCAGCAGATGAAGGATAAAATAACTGCGACCGAATCCGAGATAGAGCAAAGGGCGCAAGCCGATCCTAATATGAATCGTACGCGAATAAAAAGAATGCTTGAAAACGGAAAAGCCAGAAAGATTATAGGCCAGTACTACAGCCAATTGTACAAAAAGTTCCATACCAAGAAGCTAAGTGAGAATTATACTCAAGCAATTCAAATCCACCAAAGGTTGTTAAATCATCCTAAGACACCACAAAAATTGAAGTATATACGATCCACACAAATCAAGGATGAAATGACCCCGGAAGAGAAAAATATCGTCTTAGCTACGTATGATTATGGAAAAGTAACAATGGAGGACTGGTTCAAAACTCTATGTGGATTCTCTCCACCAAGTCGGCCGAAAAACTTGAATACCACAAAAGGCATCGAACAGTTGTTAGATAGGGCTTTGGCTAAGCCTATATACGTCTCTGAAGCGAAGTTACTAAATTTAGATAAGGATGAAAATCTCTTAAAACAGGTAAGAGAGTATGAAGAAAGATACCTGCTTAGTAAAGTTAACAGCGAAATATTCAAAGAAGTCAATGAACCCTCAACCGAACAGTTAGTTGCCTATTTCAACAATAATAAAGAAACATTCAGAGTAAACAAGTTTACGAAGATTGACTTAATCTGGTGTCAAGACTTTAAAACAGTAAACCAGGTGAAGGCTGAATTGGACAGTGGCAAGGATTTCGAATCGGTCAAACAACAGTACTCTTTGGAAAAGAATATCAAACCATTTAACACTTACGCCAACAGGGAGGGATTGTTTTGGAAGGATTTATGGCAGGCAGATCCCAACGATATCGTCGGGCCGATAAAAGGTTTCCACCGTCAGGGGATAAAATGGCGTGTCGCTAAAATCCTGGAAAAAAATCCCGGCATGATTAAAGAATATTCAACTGATATGGACAACAGGATAAAAAATATAATAATGAGCGAGCAAAGATTAGCCCTTCTTGCCAAGCACAGAAGTGAGATGCTGAAAAAATATCCGTACGAGATTTATCCTGAGAGAATCAAAGATATTGACCCGCTGGATATACCATAAAATCCTGAGCCCGGTTAAATTCACCTAACCATAGAGGATAGTGCCGGTTCTAAGTTATTGCGATTCGCTCATACTCGTATAAGCTATGACGCCGCAAATACCCATATCGATGCGACTCCATTGACAGTCCCACTCACCAACATCAGCACACAATGTATCAGCACCGATATTACCCTGGAATTCAGATGAATTTTAATACAACTGTAACGTATCTGACACTGGTTAATATCGATATGAGTTTTACTACAAAGAATTTAGTTGCAAAGCACCGTTGAGCGAATACTATTTAGGTTTATTTAATACGAATCGAACATTATTGATTAAATACTAAAAATGCTTTTCACGTTGAACAAATATATATTTCGCGAACTTTTTAAAGTTTTTATCCTAGCTTTGGTAGCACTGACATTAATCCTCAGCCTGGGTAGCATTCTCCAGCCGGTTCAGGAATATGGGGCAGGACCGCGGCAGGTAGTTTTCCTTATGTTCTATTTTCTGCCCATAACGCTGACGTTCGTACTTCCTATGGCGGCCCTTTTCGCAGGAGCCCTGGTCTACGGCCGTTTTACAGGCGATAACGAGCTTGATGCCTGCAGGGCAAGCGGAATTAGTATACTCACTTTGGTTCAACCGGGTTTAGCATTGGCAGTTTTCGTAGCGATTGCAAATCTGCTTTTAAGCTTCAACGTCATGCCGACTTTCGTACATCTGGCAGAAAAATCTCTGAAGGCCGATGCCAAGCAAATGCTGTTTCGCAACATACAAAAAAAAGGCTTTTATCCTCTCTCGTATAATAAGTACCTGATTTTTATATATGCCGACCATGTTGACCCTATAAACGACATACTCTCAGGTGTGGTAGTGACAGAGGTAAGAGATAACGAAATAAAACAAATATCAACCGTCGAAACCGCCAGGATTAAGTTCGTTACCCGCGGAAACGTTAATGAGGTTCAAATAATAGCACAAAAGTCCGGCCAGCTGGGCGCAGCACACGGGGCAGGTGCGGAATTTATATCATCGTCGTGGGAGTTCGGCTCAATACTGGGTGATGATATAAAATTCAAAAAAATAGACCAAATGGGAAAGATTAAAAACAACCTGATGCTGTTTGAGCCGATCGCACAACAGGCCCGTAATACCTATGCACAACTAACACTGGAGCTATTGGCTCAGGATATTAACAGCAGAACATCGCATAGTGACGAACCCAATGAAGTACTTACGGCACCTCCTGAGAATGTTAATACATTCTATGAGCTTAAAGGCGAGCCGAACTCGGTCAGATTCACTACAACTCAGTGCTTCGCACAGGATGAAAAAGTCAATTTAACAGGTGACACTCTGATTATGGAATACAATACCGACAATAAACAAACATCACACACTCTCAGGTGCGAAGAAGCCTCACTAAGTTTCAAAGGTGATAAGTTGAAACCAAAATTGGAGATGGATATCCGCAATGCAAGTATCCAGGAAACAAATCAATTAAAAATGCGACACGTTATCGACGGCTTGATTCTACCGGATTCCATAGAAACAATAACGAAACAATTCAAAACCGAAAATGGCTCATTAAATACTGAAAAATTAGCTTATGAACTTACCGGTTTATCAAGACTCCAGCCGAGCCCCACTTTAACTGCTCTGCAAAGAGGACTAAAGAGAATAATGCAAAAAACACTTGTGGAAATAAAGTCTGAGATACATTCTCGACTTGTCTTCGGTATCGGTTGTGTACCTATGATACTTATCGGCATCGGACTTGGAATAATCAAAAGGGGCGGACACCTGCTCAGTGCTTTTGGTGTAAGTTGTGTTCCCGCTACAGTGTTGATAATCTGCATAATGAGTGGAAAACAACTCACAGAGAATCTCGACGCACAAACATTCTCAGGTGTAGCAATAATGTGGGCAGGCCTGGTATTTTTGTCCTTATTAGCTGTCGGAATATATTACACATTGCTGAAAAACTAAGGTAACTGTTCAAACTGGATAATATTCAGGATTATCACTAATAATCAGTTATGAAGAAATTAGATAAATATGTCGCTAAGAATTTTCTAATCGGCTATTGCATAGCTCTTTGTGTACTAATGGGTCTTCGAATCGTAACCGATTTATTCGTTAACCTCGATGAATTCACTGAGCACGTTAAACTCTCCACAATGGAAATAATGAAAAATATTTTCACATATTATTGCCTTAACAGCTTACTCTACTTTCGAGATTTCGCCGGCATGATTACGGTGGTTGCAGCGGCATTTTCCTTCGGCAAGATGGTCCGCTCTAATGAGCTGGTTGCCGTGATGGCCTCGGGTGTAAGTCTCAAACGAACAATAGGACCTATAATCATCCTTGCATTGCTACTAACCGGTGTGTTAGTGATAGACCAAGAATTTATTATTCCCCCACTTGCAGACAAGCTCGTACGTAGCCATGACGATATTCCCGGCCAGGAATCTTATGATGTCAGATTTATCAGTGACGGCAACGGTTCACTTATATTCTCGAAGAAATTTGAAGTCGATACGGCAACGTTATATAATCCTACGATCCTCCTGCGCCGGCCGAGTTCTCCCGGCATCTGGGAAGTCACTGGACAATTAAAAGCCGACAAAGCAACATATAATAACCAACACCGCCGATGGGACTTGTATAGCCAGGATCCAAACACCGGTCAATGGGCATCTTACGGTCTGCTTCTGTATAACGACCTTAAAAAAATGCCGCAACAAATACCTTTTTATGAAAGTGACCTCACCGCAAAGGAAATACCTATCAGACTTAAATCCGAATACAAAGCCTTGTTGTCCTTGCGGCAGTTAATTACTCTCGCCTCTCAAAAAGCAAAAATCAGAGACCTGGCTCAGCTCTACAGCCAGAAACATTTTCGCATAACCGATCCCATAATAAACCTTGTAATGTTAATGATCAGCCTTCCGATTCTGGTCTGCCGTGACCCAAAATCAATGAAGTCTGCCATAATAATCAGCTTCGCCGTGACATCGGTATGTTTTGTGATAACTTTTGCCTGCAGGATGCTCGCCACAGAGCAGGTTGTCTTTGACAAAGTAATTCCGGAGTTTTGGGCGTGGCTGCCGGTCTTTATTTTCGTACCGGCGGCATTAATCGTACTTGATTCGATGAAAACCTAATCTCGCATTACGTATCAGGTTTTACCGGATACACCGTCACGAATTTCCCTGTTAATCCTGACACTGCACCATGCCTTGCCGCACATTGAGCAATAGTCGGCAGAGGGTGAATCCTTCAAATTCATTTCCCGACAGGCCTCGATATGCATTCTCTCAGCCGTTTGCGGATCAAGCGATTCGGCCAGATGTGTTCGCCAATCCAGATTCGTCCGCGCGATGCTCAGCCTTCTGTCCCGCTGGTCGGCTCCTTTCAGGCCGCGGGCTATATCGCCCGCGTGTGCTGCGATTTTCGATGCAATGACACCGGCCCGAACATCGTCGGTATCGGGCAGGCCGAGATGCTCTCTCGGAGTGACATAGCATAAAAACGATGCTCCATAACAGGCGGCGGCAGTCCCGCCAATGGCCGAGGTTATATGATCATAGCCGGGGGCAATATCTGTCACCAGCGGGCCGAGAACGTAGAATGGCGCTCCGTGACAAATCTCCTGCTCTATCTGCATATTATATTGTATCTGGTCGAACGGCACGTGGCCGGGCCCTTCGACCATTACCTGACAGCCCTTTTCCTGTGCTTTGGCGGTAAGTTCGCCTAACGTCCTTAGCTCGGCGATTTGCGCCTCGTCGGTGGCATCGGCAATCGCACCCGGCCGAAGTCCGTCACCGAGAGAAAAGCAAACATCATATTCGGCTAATATATCGCATAAATCGTCGAACATTTCATATAATGGATTCTGCCTGTTGTGATGCAGCATCCATTTCGCCAGGAGAGCTCCGCCTCTACTGACGATTCCCGCCACCCGATTTTTGAGCAACAGTAGATGCTCCTTTAAGACGCCGGCATGAATAGTAAAAAAATCCACTCCCTGTTTTGCCTGTCTTTCGATAATCTCCAGAATGATTCTCTCATCGATATCTTCGACGCCTCTGTTTTCAATAACCTGATATATTGGGACGGTGCCGAAAGGGACGGGACATTCGGCCAGCAATCGCTGACGTGTATCATCAAGATTTCCGCCCGTACTTAAATCCATAATCGCATCTGCACCGGCGGTCAGCGCCGCCTGCATTTTCTCCAGTTCGGCTTCAACAGAAGAACGAATACTGCTGGCGCCGATATTCGCATTTACTTTCGTAGTAAGTACCCTGCCGATACCAATCGGCATCAAATTTGTTTTCAAATGCAATATGTTTGCCGGTATGACAAGCCGACCGGCGGCTAATTCGTCGCGAACAAGGGCCGCATCGACATTTTCAGCCTTCGCGACCTGTCTGACCTGCTCGCTGATTGTGCCGGTTCGTGCAATTTGTAATTGTGTTGCCATAATCAATTATCCTCTCACTCTGCGTAGCCCGCCGTACAGGACTAAGTAGAGCTTACTAAAAATAAAAAAATCGCCCGTGTATCAAAGCGATTTGTCTCAAACTTGCCAGGTTTTCATTTTAACAATCACTTTCCTACGCAGGCATTAACGCCGATTCGGCGATTGTCCTGATCAGGTTCAAAGGGTTTTCTCTCAGGCCATACTTACACATGACCACCCCTAGTGAACTACTCACATTATAGCCCGTCATTGACAATTGGCAAGGATATATTCCAAAGATAAGGGGATAAAGGGGGGGATAAAGGGGACATTCTACTTTTTTATTGAAACAAATACAGATTTCATGTATATTGCTCTCTATGCCCAGAACAGCCAGAGCAAGTGTTGGAAATATTTGTTATCATGTTATCAATCGTGGTAATGCAAGGGCAACTGTTTTTCATAAGCGGGATGATTACCTTCGTTTTACAGAAATAATGTACCAAGCGTGCAAGCGATTACCTTTGCGTGTGGTTTGCTGGTGTTTGATGCCCAATCATTTTCATCTGGTCTTATGGCCCCACGAAGACGGCGATCTGAGCCGATGGATGCAATGGTTGATGACCTGTCATGTTCGTCGTTATCATCGTCATTATAACAGTAGCGGGCACGTATGGCAGGGACGTTTTAAGGCTTTTCCGATTCAAGAGGACAGCCACTACTTGACCGTTTTGCGATATGTCGAAAGCAATCCAATACGAGCTGCCCTGGCGGCACGTGCCGAACAGTGGGAATGGTCGAGTTTAAATGCGTTAATTAATCTGGACATCTATTCTCTTTTATCTGTTGGCCCACTCGAGCGGCCTGACAACTGGTTAAACATAGTGAATCAACGGCAGCCGCAAGACGAACTAAATGTGATTCACAATTGTGTCAATCGAGGTTCTCCTTTTGGTGATAACCTTTGGATTAAACAAACCGCCGCGAGACTTGGACTTCAAAGCGCTATCAATCCCAGAGGCAGACCGTACAAAAAATGAAGAAAAGTAGAATGTCCCCTTAATTCACGTCATCCAACTTAGAAATATTGAAACCTTCGGCGGTGACTATATGCTGCCTGTCGGTCAGAATCAGCCAGGGCAGAGACTTGACGCCCCAATTGAACCGTGTCTTTTCTTCATCAGATTCAATCATTCCAACCGAAAAATCTATATCATTCTCTTCAATCCACTCTTCGAGCTTTGCTCGTTCGATCTTAGAGGCCTGAATAGCAACTATAGTGACATCTTTTGCCTTTAGCTCATGTGCTCTTTTGCTCAATTGCAGAATGCAATTTCGTGACGGTCTTTGCTCCATATCGAAAAAACAAACCAGAATTGCCTTATCATTTACATCAGCCGGTGACAATTCAATCCCAAGTGCCTTCAAATCCGGCAATGGCTCACCTGTTCTTTCCGGTGGTGGACCAATTTCATTTAGATCAAGTCGTTTCCCTGCCGGATCAATGAATTTGCCGTCCACGAATTTGTATAAAACCCCCGGTTTGCCTCTATGCTTAACGCGCGTTCCTTCGATGAAATCTACATGATATAGACCATCATAAAAATTCGGTTCATTAATCTTTATTTCTTTGATTGTCATAGTTTCTTTAAATAAGGGTTCTGTATTGCTGCCGTGAATATATTCGCCGCTAACGGGAAACCAAATCCCTGGTTGCACCTGCTCGAACCGGGCCTTATGTGTTCCAAGAAAGCGTTCTTTGTAATATGTTATCTCTGAAATCACAGAATAACCTTGATTTGGATCGATGAGGCCGATAGTTTTACTGTCTTCAGGGTGTAAAAACTCAATCCGGTATTTTCCATCCTTTTGCTTTTCAATATTTATCTCTTTATTTTCCTTAATAGCACCCGCAAGATTAGCGCATAGATTACCACCAAAAGTTTTCGAGGGATTATTGGAAATGTCGGTCGTGGCAAAAGGTTGTTCATTTCCTAATATTGCGTGAAAATTTCCCGGTGTTTCATTATAAAGAATAGAGTTTTTCCCATCCCATGTTTCTATCGTTTTATAAACTCTTTGACCGGTTAGATTACCTTTTGTATCTACTTCTTCGACTATTGTCTCTATTCTGCCGCAACCTTTATTGTCCAATGCCAAATGTTGTATCGAGTAAGAATAGACTTCGTTAAGGATTTTCCTGGCATCTTCTTCTGGAAGACCGTCTTTTATATAAAACTCATAATCCATTTGTCGCGACTTTTCCGAATTGTAGATAAGTGTCTCAAAGATGCATTTATAGTTCTTAGCCTGATTGCAGTTTTCGAGCATCTTGTTCAGGATATCTCCGGCTTTATCATAATCAGTCTGACCGACTGTTGATTGAGCGAAAAGCAGACAAGAAATGATAACGGATAATGCGATTTTCACGGTCTCTCCTCCTAAATTTTGATTTATCGACTGCTATTGACCAGAATGATATATAACACGAAAAACGAGGGTGTATTTCCTGCCGGTTCTAATATTACAGAGTCACAAACTTTGTAATATATAACGGTTTTTTCGCCTTTTTTTCAGGACAACACCTTTAACTCTTTATGTAATAAGCACATATAAATTTCACATAAATAAACCACAATGATTTGAAACGGCATCCGCCACTGATTTACGGCTGTATTGATTCACACTGTGAAATAGTGGATTTTTTAGCCTATCTGGTATGGTCGATGGGGGCAATTGCGGGTTAAAATCCGGCAGCCGGTCTCGGTGACTAAACAATCATCTTCTATCCGCACGCCGAGCTTGCCGGGGATATATACTCCCGGTTCAATTGTCAGAATCTGGCCGGCCTGGAGTTTGCCCTTGCCATCTTGTTTGAGGAAAGGATTTTCGTGGATTTCAAGTCCTATTCCGTGTCCGGAGCCGTGGCCGTAAACAGGAAGGCCGCTTTTACCAATTACTTCCCGGGCAACTGCATCGAGCTCTGTAATTTCAACGCCTGCCTTTATCTTTTTTATCGCTGCGGCCTGGGCCTGCTCGACGACATCGTAAACCTTCTTATAGAAACTTGTCGGTCCGCCGAGACAGAAGCATCTGGTAATATCGCTGCAATAGCCGTTGTATTTGGCGCCAAAGTCAATAAGGATGGTATCCTTTTTTTTGAGCTTTCTTTTACTCGGCTGATGATGGGGACGGGAGGCATTTGGACCGAAGGCAACAATCGTCTCGAAGCTGTTTTTCGCTCCAAGTTTTCTTATCTGGAAATCGAGCATACCGGCCAATTCGCTTTCGGTGACACCGGGCTGTATATACGGCAAAGTTTGTGCGAGAGCTTGCGTTGCTATCGAGGCGGCGGTTTTGATAGCTGCAATTTCACCGCTGTCTTTGTCACTACGGATACCCTCGATAATAACCGCCACTGTTTTAGGCCGGACTTTAAGAGCCTTTTTCAACTGCTCATATTGAGCAACGGATGTGGATTTCTCAATCGCCACTGTTCCCACCGATTTTCGTTTTCCGGCGATTTTCACAACAGATTTGGCCAGTGAATCGGTCCGTTCGATGATTTTGCAGGCCGGACATTCTTTTTGTGCCTGCTCGGTGTACCTGCTGTCGGTGACAAGATAAACACGGCCTTTGGTGATAACCGCCCAGCTATCTTCGCCCAAAAAGCCGGTTGTGTAGGTTACATTCGCAGGCTTGGTTACTACCAGGCAACCAATAGCTTTACTTCTCAATTCCCGGCCTATTGCCCGAATACGCCTTTTTATAGGTTCTGTGTTCATTCGGATTTTTACTCCATTTGCTTCTATTAAATCGGCTTCTGCAAAGCATAACACTCAAATAGATGATAGATTAGACTGATTAACAGCAACTGTGGAAAAAATAAAGCATTTTTTTACCCGAATCGTTGGCTTCCGACTGATTTATTTCTTATATTTTGAGTGGACACAGAACTCGCCGAGGGAGAGGCTGGTCGTTGAATAAAGTTTCGCCGGCCCTTGATGTTTTCCGCAAGGGGAAGACTGTTCCTAATACCCAATTTTCTCAGAGAGGACGGCTATTGTCGTAGCCGTCCTTTTTTGTTTATCCCTTGTTAGAGGCGTCTTTGGTCATTACAATAGTACCGTTTATTTATCGGGGTAAAACCTGAAAAATTGCATGAAGTCAGCCTTCAATGGGGCTGGGATTTATCGGAATCACCGAGCGCTCTTTGTCGTACCTGGGATTCCCTCGTATAAAATGCCTTCGGCATTATTGTGTAAACTTAATTTTATATAAGGACTTTAGCAGAGAAGCTAAACTATGTTATTCTTATTACCCTACAGGACAAGTATTATACCGAGACGCACACCATACGCAAATTACGCCCTTATAGCTGCCAACGTGCTTATTTTTTTACTGGAATACCAAGTAAATCCTCACACAGGTCGGTGGGTTTTCCGACCGTGGGTACATTATTTTATGCTTGTTTCTGAACGGCCGTCTTTGTGGCAGTTTGTTAGTTATGCGTTTCTTCACGAAGGCTTGTTACATATTATTGGAAATATGTTCTTTCTGTATCTGTTCGGTAATAACGTCAACGACAAACTTGGAAATACCGGATATCTGTGTTTTTATTTAGCCGGCGCGGCATTCAGTGGTATAGGTCATCTGCTGGTCGGCGGAGGTAATGTCCTCGGAGCCAGCGGGGCCGTCGCCGCTGTTACCGGCGCTTATCTGGTACTGTTTCCACAGACTTTAATCACCGTCTTATACTGGTTCTTTTTCATCGGTACCGTAGAGCTGCCTGCAATGTATTTCATCGCTCTTAAAATGATTATTATAGATAATGTAATCTTACGATTTACATCTTCGATGGTCGCTTACGATGCACATCTGTCAGGATATGCTTTTGGTATTGCAACCATGGTAGGCTTGATCGCGACCGGCTTAATCAGTGGCAGTGGCCTCGACTTATGGGCAATGATGAAACAATGGAACCGGCGTCGCCGATATCGCGATGTCGTATCGAGTGGTTTCGACCCATATACCGGTCGGACAAGAACCAAACAAGTAAAAGCCAGAGAGATAAAGAAAACACCAGCCCAGCAACAGGCCGAGGAAAAGACACTACAGCTTCGTAACGAGATTAGCAAATGGATACAGGAACGCAATTTACCGGCTGCAGCCAAGGTCTATCTTGAACTTATTAGCCATGATAGTGAACAGGTTTTGCCCCGCCAGCAACTACTGGACATCGCCAATCAGCTTGCCGGCGAGAATCATCACGCAGAATCGGCACAGGCCTATGAACAGTTTTTAACTTATTATAGCAACTACGAATACGCCGAACAGGTCCAGTTGATGTTAGGTCTACAGTACAGCCGTTATCTCGGTCAATCGGAGCCTGCCATAAAGCACCTGCAGGCTGCAGCTAAAAAACTTACTGATCCCAGCCAATTGAAAATGTGCCGGGACGAACTTGCAAGTTTGCAAAAGTAATAAAGGTCACCAACCAATATAAAAATTCTGTACATAATCTGCAGCCGCTCTTCCATTCGATGTAAACACACAATCTAACTGTTAACAAACGAACTATCACAACACTGAACTCAAATATAGATGGGAGGGCAGATTACAAAAAAATCCTTTTAATTTTGTGACCAAGATAGGCAAAATCGGTAAAATATTACAGTAAAAATCCGTCGATCATAATTGGCTATATTTAATCCAACAAAAAAGTTGACAATCATAAAAACAGGTGGTAATTTCAAAGAAAGGAAATTCGTTTTGCGGTTCACATATAAATGAGAACCACTATTTTAAGGAGATTAAGAAATGAGACCCCACATCAGTTTATCCGTTATTGTCATTTTAGCTTGTTCTGTGTCCGTTTGCTTCGCACATGAAGCTGTTACTTCAACTGCGGGAGTATCCGTCACCATGATGGCCAGCTCAGATTCAGCTAATGTCCCATCTTTTCCTTATTTTGCCGAGATAACCAGCGATGACGTCTATATTCGCACCGGTGCCGGCACAGGCTTTTATCGCTGCGGCAAATTCCAAAAGGGCGACAAAGTACAGGTAGTCGACAGCCAATTTACCTGGTCTAAAATAATTCCACCGGCCGGTAGTTTCTCCTGGATTTCAATGCAGTTTGTTAAACCTGAGGCGGATGACCCTTCTGTTGGGATTGTCACCGGCGATAATGTTCGTGTCTGGGCCGGCTCCGATTACGTAAGGCCGGAAAATTCCACAAGCTTGCAGGTAAAGCTCGATAAAGGCGACAAAGTCAAACTCTCAGGAGAACAATTAGGCGATTATTATAAAATAGCTCCTCCTCCGGGAGCGCATCTTTGGGTAAGCACGCAATATACTAAACCAATCACCTCGACTATTGGTGTTATGCCTCGTCTTGCTGTTGCACCCGGCATAGATGTAACAGGTAGTACCGATGTAATGGCGGATGCTAATACTGCATCCATGGAATCGGCATCCGAACTTGACGAAATCCCTGAGGTTGCTACTGTCTCGCAGCTCGAAAAATATTACGACCTCCAAAAACAAATCGAAGCTGAACAGGCCAAACCTGCGAACCAGCAGGATTACACCAATGTAAAAGAAGCACTTCTGGAGATTGCTAATGACAAAGATGCCGGCAAAGCTGCACGCTATTCAACAGCTACAATCAAGCTGGTTGAAGGTTTTGAGCTGGCCCTGGAGGTAGGCAAAACAGTTAAACTTCAGAATGAGCAATTGCAGAAGACAAGGCAAGGAATAGATAAAGCTCGTTCCGCAAAACTTTCAGAAATGCAGGATTTGGGCAGATACGCTGTAATAGGAAAGTTTGAAAACTTCATGACTTACGGTCCCGGTCACTACAGAATAATCGATGAATCAGATATAACTATCTGTACTGCTTTTCCAAGCGACCAGGCCTCAGGGAAAGACTTTACTGCACTTATAGGCAAGAAAGTAGGTCTTATTGGTAAAATTGAGCCATATAAGGAAACAGCCGGAGCCCTGGTTCGATTTGATAAGGTAGTGGAACTGGAATAGCCGGTTTGTTGTTGAATATTACTGAGTTAAGCTGAAAAAAGTCGCGACTGAAAAGACGCGACTTTTTTTATTGATAAAAATCATCCGGCCGAAAGTTTCCACTCTATTGAAAGTCATCCGAATCCATATTTATAAATCCAGGAATCGTTTATCCGCCTTTCCCGGCACAGGTATAACATCGTCGGGCGGGGCCTCTACTTCACCTTTCTCAAAGTCTTTCGCCGTCGGCTCAACAGTAAGACTGTACCATTGCCCGTCTTCATCAGTCAGGTCGGTCCATCTGACCATTTGACCCGTGTAGGCACTTATCCTGCCCATAATAGCAGTCAGGGTCGATTCTGCAACGTTGCGGGCTTCGTTGAGCGGCTTTTCGTCAAGAATGCTTTTAAGTAAATCGATATGTTCCTGGACATAAGGATCGTCGTGCCCGGAAAAGTCCGGCACATCGATACTCTTGCTCGAATCCATATTGCTGCCGTCACCCCAGGTTGAGCCTTCGCTGCCGACAAAGTGCTCGGTGGCTCTGTTGTAACAGCCGGAAATCTGCCGGCACATACTATGGATATGCAGGTCATCGGCGTAATCGTATTGAATGCTGAAGAAATCAAACTGGTTGGCGGTCTTTCGACGTGCGCGGCCGCCAACTCCGAGTGCGCGAATCGGCGGATGCCCGATGAACCAGTTGGCAATGTCGATATTATGCACATGCTGCTCGACAATGTGGTCACCCGACATCTCCATAAAGTTGACCCAGTTTCTAACAAGGTAGTCTCCATCTGCTTCACCCGGCCGACGTGGATTAATAAAAGGTACACTTCCACACCACCAGATAAAACCGCCTCGTATCTTTCCTATAGCCCCGTGCTGCACGGCATAAGCGGCCCTTAAATAATTATTCTGGTGACGACGCTGAGTGCCTGCCACTATCCCCAGGCCTTTTGTCTTAGCCAGTTCCCCTGCTTCGATAATCTTGCGAACGCCCGGAGGGTCAACCGCCACAGGCTTTTCCATAAAGACATGCTTGCCCGCATTAACAGCGGCTTCTAAATGCAGTGGGCGGAAATTAGGCGGCGTCGCCATCAATACAACATCCGCGTCGGATTCCAGAAGTTTATGATAGGCATCGGCGCCTCCGAAGCACTTTGATACAGGGACATTATACTTTAGGCCGGTTTTCTCGGCTTTTTCCTTGAACCAGTCGGTGGTGGCAACAACTTCAAGTTCCAGACTTTCGATATTTTTTGCCGCTTCCATGCAGTTTTCAAGAGCGCCACTACCTCGACCCCCGCAACCAATCAGAGCAACCTTCAGCTTTCTTGGAGCCGATGCTGCAAAGATAACGTTTTTCCCGGCCAGGACCGCCGCTACACCTGTCGCAGAAGTCTTAAGAAAGTTTCTCCGCGTGACCTGGCCCGTTGTTTCTTGCGTTTTCTTATTCATAAATATTTCCTTTCGCTGGTTCACCTTCAACCTTTCTGCTTGTGTCAAAATTTCTAAAAAATCTACTTGGATGATAATTCCCCAATACAGACTCCATTTTCGTTCTCAGCTTACAATTCTCAGGCTTTCTTGAATTTGGTCCATTTCTGCTTGCTCTTAGTGCTTGCCAAAACAGTCTCAATAAAGAGCATACCTCGCAGGCCGTCATTAACATTCGGAAAATCCAGTATCAGTGGGTCGGCTTTTGTTCTCGTTAATCTTGCCCGAACGGTATCGGCGAAGTTGCAGTAAATATTGGCAAAGGCTTCGAAGAAGGCCTCTGGATGGCCGAACGGCAGGCGTGTAGCACGATCGGCCGCCGGGCTTTTAGCACCTACATAATCATTGCCGCGACGCCAAACCTGCACAGGGCCATCCGGCACTTTTACATACAGATAATTGGGATGCTCCTGATGCCATTCGAGAGCTTTCTCTTCGCCGTAAACCCAGATGGCCAGATTATTCTCTTCGCCTATCGAGACCTGGCTGGCGTGCAAAACACCCCTGGCTCCGTTGTTGAAACGCAACAGGACATTACCGTCATCGTCAAGCTTCCGACCCTTAACAAAAATCGACAAATCGGCACAGAGATAAGTAATCTTCAGCCCGGTGATATATTCGGAAAGATTCTCGGCGTGCGTGCCGATGTCACCCATACACCCGGCGCCGCCGCTCTGTTTGGGGTCGGTTCGCC
>CAZMWN010000044.1:0-17270 GCA_964569935.1 uncultured Pirellulales bacterium | reverse complement strand
GAGCTTGCAGACAGATATCCGAATTTTTATTTCCTTAACCTAACCAACGTCTGTTCAATGTATGGATTCAAACAAACGCTGAAACAGGCAGACGCCCCGTGGTACAGCCATATTAAGTTCCCCGCAAAATATATCGCACAGGAATACACGTATATTATGGATTTCGTGCTGCGACACAGCAAGAAAGTCAAATGTGTTATAGTAGACCTTGACAATACAATGTGGAAAGGCATTATCAGAAACGTCGGCGTTGAAAACCTCGAGATAAGAATTGATAAAGAAAGATTTCATTGGAATGTCCTGTCTATCCTCCATGCAAGAGGCATTCTAATTGGAGTAATAAGCAAAAATGATCCGTATCTTGAGAGTGAGATACGAGATTATATAAAAGAATATCTTGCAGGAACAGAATTCGTATGCTTCATATTAAACTGGAAGGACAAATGGGAAAACCTCAAGCAGGTGCAGGAGCAGTTGAATATCGGTCTTGATTCCATCGCATTCATCGATGACACCCCCTTCGAGAGGGAACAGATGAAAGCCATGCTTCCTGAAGTAAGAGTCTATGACGAGAACATATTTGAAAAACTGCTTTATATGCCGGAATTTCAACCTGAATTCGTAACTACAGAAAGCAAAAAAAGGACAGAGTTTTACATTCAGGAAAACCAACGCAAACAGGCTCAAAACACATCGACAAGAGACGATTTTTTCGAGCAGTGCAACTTCACAATCAACATAGAGAAAATGCAACCTTATCAGGTGGACCGCGTTAGTGAATTGATTCAACGAACAAATCAACTAAATACATCCATTAAACGTTATACAAAAGGCCAGATTATTTCTTTCAGTCATGAACCAAACTGTGACGTATTCGCCGTAAATGTTTCCGACAAGTTTGGTGATTATGGCCTGGTTGGAGTTTGCATTGGTTTTCACAGAGATAATGTCTATGAAATTGATACCCTGCTTTTCAGTTGCCGCATTATGAGCAGAGGTGTCGAAGACTATACACTCACATCAGTACTCAATCATGCCAGAGCAAAACATTTCGAAAAAGTGATTCTGCGATTCGAAAAAGGTCCTAAGAACGACCAGATGCGGACCATCCTGAGCAATAATAACTTTGTCGAATACGAAGATAATGATAATTCTGTGGTTTACGGTTTTAACTTGCAACAACATCAAATAAAAGCGTTACCGAAATGGTTCTCATCTGCACAACCAGACACTAAAAAAGAATCCATACTTTCACTATGAACGCATCATGATGACCCACGAAATATTAACTGAAATCTATCAATTGCTTTATGATGCATTCGGCCCTCAGCACTGGTGGCCCGGTGATAGTCGGATCGAAATTATAACAGGTGCGATACTTACCCAAAATACAAGCTGGGCCAACGTCAAAAAGGCGATAACAAATCTAAAAGCAGATGACCGTCTACATGCGGAAAAACTCCACAACCTTGAACTCTCACAACTTGCCGAGCTTATCCGCCCTGCCGGTTATTACAACATAAAAGCAAAACGCCTCAAGAGCTTCCTGAATTGGCTCTTCGAAAATTACGATGGCAAATTAGAAAATCTTGAAAGTATCGACACCGAGCAATTAAGAGTTGAACTTTTGTCCGTCAAAGGCATAGGCCGCGAAACCTCCGATTCAATTCTTTTATACGCTTTCGATAGACCCATCTTCGTAGTTGATGCTTACACCGCTCGAATCACTATGCGCCATAGATTGATAGAGCCGGGCGCGGATTACGAGCAGTTAAGAGATTTGTTCGAGTCGAATCTACCGCAGGACATACAACTTTTTAATGAATACCATGCCTTGTTGGTAAGAGTTGGCAACGAATTCTGCAAGCCAAAAGCCAAATGCCCCAACTGTCCCCTCGAAAGATTACCTCACACCCTCGAAATCGAATACATCTGAATCCTCATCTGCTGCTAACAACGGCACTAAAGTATCTTTTGTCCTGGTGTAGCTCCTGTATCGGCTGAGAGCATAAAGATGTTTTTTCCGCCGGTGCCGGAGGCCAGAATCATTCCTTCGGAAAGACCAAACTTCATTTGTCTGGGCTTGAGATTGGCAAAGTAAACTACGATTTTATCCTTCAAACTCTCAGGTTCATAAGCTGTAGCAATACCGGCAAGAACAGTTTTTTCCATACCACCAACTTCGAGAACAAGCCGCAGCAGCTTATCGGCGCCATCGACCTTTTCGGCTTTTACTACTCTCGCTATACGAAGGTCAACCTTTGCAAAATCCTCGATTGTACATTCCGGTTTAATCGGATCGGCTGGTTCCGTCGAATTCACCTGGGAGCCTTGTGTATCCATACTTTCTTCTATCATTGCTTTCACCTGTTTTTCATCTATTCTTTCGGCTAATCTTTTAAAATCATTTATCCTGTGATTTTCCAATACTGTTTCCAAAGCTGAAAAGTGTAATTGTCCAACATTCAAGAACTTTTCTACTTTTTCAGCATATTTCGGAAGGATAGGCTTGAGATAAATCGTGAGAATGCGAACCGCATTTATTACGGCAGTTAATGTAGTTCGTGTCTTTTCCTTGTCGGCTTTTATTGTTGCCCAAGGTTGATTTTGTTCGACATATCTGTTGGCCTCGTCGGCAAGAGAGGTAATTATTCGAACTACGGAAGCAAATTTAAGATTTTCATAATCATTACCAATCTGGTCTGACGCGGCGACAAGTTTCCGGATTAATTCACTACCTTCTTCATCCAACTGACCAAGCTGTGAATCGAGATTCTTTGTCAGCATCGGGCCGGAGCGAGAGGCCAGGTTAGCAAATTTTCCAACCAGATCGGAATTGATTTTATTGATAAAATCCTCAAAACTCAAATCTATATCGTCAATGCCGTCGGTTAACTTGCTTGCGTAGTAATATCGCAGGTACTCCGGCTTCAGGTGTTTCAAATACGTACTGGCCTTAATAAAAGTTCCGCGGGACTTGCTCATTTTCTCGCCGTTTACAGTCAGAAAGCCGTGAACAAAAAGTTTGTCAGCCGTTTTGATTCCTGAGCCTATTAGCATTGCAGGCCAGAAAAGAGCATGAAAATACATTATGTCTTTACCGATGAAATGATATAACTCATATTCACCGCTGCCAATGTCTCCCTCTCGGTGTAGCGGCCAGAATTTTTCGAAATCGAGTCCTTTTGCATCACAGTAGTTTTTCACCGAAGCCATATACCCGATAGGTGCATCAAGCCAAACATAGAAAAATTTGTTTTCTTCCCCGGGTATTTTGAATCCAAAATACGGACCATCGCGAGATATATCCCAGTCTTTCAAACCGGCTTTAAACCATTCATCAAGCTTATTGGCAACGGATACCTGTGTATATCCACCGGCAATCAGATCCCTAAGGGGTTTTTCATAATCGGCTAACTTGAAGAAATAATGCTCCGAAGTTTTAAGAACGGGAGTTGTCTGACAGGTTGCACAATAAGGATTTATCAACTCAGAAGGTCGGTAAGTTGTGCTACATACCTCGCAGGAATCACCATACTGATGCTCGGCTTTACACTTCGGGCAGGTACCGCGAATAAATCTGTCCGGAAGTGACATTTTGCAGTTATCACAATAGGCCTGTTCCACGTCTCGTTTGACGATTGAACCGGCCGCATTCAAACGATTGAAGATAAGTTCACTAAAGGACTTATTTTCAGGAGAGTGAGTGGTGTAGTAATTGTCAAATTCTATATAAAAGCCGTCAAAATCGGTCTTATGCTCTTTATGAACATTATTAATTAATTCTTCGGGATCTATGCCGGCTGCCCGAGCACTTATCATCACAGGAGTACCATGAGTGTCATCGGCACAAAAATAGAAGCACTGATTACCACAGAGCTTCTGGAAGCGTACCCAGATATCGGTCTGGAGATATTCAACAAGGTGACCGAGATGTATGGGGCCGTTTGCATAAGGTAAGGCAGAAGTTACAACGATTTTACGAGGCATATTTCTTCCTTGAAGACTTATTGTTTTTCATCATCCTTATTGTTTTGCTCGCTGTCTTTATTGGTTTTCTTTTGATTATTTTCCAGTTTTTCGCGCTTCGCTGAAGATGAACTGATTATCTCAAGCTCATCCACACCAACAGCCTCTCTATCTCCATTTTCGAATTCGACCATGACCAGTTGAGTTAATATTTGGGTATCGACTACTTTGCCCAGGCCCTTTTCCGTCTTTACATTAGTGTTCTTTCTCGGCAGCCGTTTTTTTAGTTCGATGTAGGTTTGGTCTTCGTATCGCAAACAGCATTTCAATCTGCCGCAATAGCCGGATATTTTGGCAGGATCAAGCGTTGCCTTCTGCATTTTGGCCATCCGCATATTAACAGGCTTGAGATGCTTGAGAAACCTTTGGCAACAACATTGTTGTCCGCAGCTTTCTACGTCACCAAGCAGTTTGGCCTCGTCCCGTGAACCGATTTGACGCATTTCGATTCTTGTCTGATATTCCTGGGCGATTTTTTTAACAAGGTCGCGAAAATCCACTCGCCCATCGGACATAAAATAGAAAATAATGCGTTCGCCACCGAATACATGTTCCGCATCTACTATTTTCATCGGCAGTTCCATCTCTTTGATGATACGCCTGCAACATTCAATCTCTTCCTGCACTATTTTTCGCAGGTGTCGCTCCTCGCTTATATCATCAGCGGTCGCATAACGGATAAATTTACCGGCATGAGTTGGGCAAAAATCGATTTCACTGTTGTCGAAATACTCTTTTATCTGTTCTTCCCTTAATTTGAAATGACCGCCTCGATAAGAACTTAAGTGGCCTACAATATGTCCCAATTCGAGGCCCCTTTCAGTTTTTACCACGACACGAGTGTGTACTTTCGGTATTTCGGCTTCATGATGCTCGAAGAATGCCAGAGCATTCATTCGGCCATAACGTACCAACATGTACTTTTTATGTTTTGCCTGTCTTGGCTTTGTTTCCGAAATATTCGACATCCAAAGTATCCTGAATATATGTCTTTTCAAATCATTCTATTGTTAAACCCGCATTGTATCAGAATCGGCTAAAGATAACAATAGATGTTCGAAAATAAGCCTTTCGTTAACGCTGGATTCTATCCAGTGCAGCATCCGGTAGCAGTCAGCTATTTTATCTGAAGATTGTTCCAGATCGAATCGGCCGGCCATTTTCTTTATGTGCTCTTTTTGGTCAAAGTTCACAGCTTCCTCTGCAGGTTGTAAATTCTGCTTCATTACATCCTGGAATGCTGATATGACCATTCTGATTAGAGTCTTTGCCGCTCTTCGATTGATGTCAGTCTTGCTGGTGGTCTTATCAAGCTCGGTCCAGACAGCGGCGATTTTCTTGCTTTTATCTAAAAGCTCTTCGGCCAAATCCAGAGTGTCAGCTAATTCATAATCAGCCAACGAGCATATCAGCTCTTTCTTGATTTTATAAAGTTTCGCATCAGCTAGCTCAAGTCTGGTCCACTGACATGCCATACCAAGACTTCCTTCAGCAAGACGTGCAAAGTATCGCGCACGCTTACTATCGAGATCCATCTCTTTGAGACTTTCAATTATCTTATCTTCGGCTATGGGACCGAAGCGGATTATCTGAGATCTTGACTTGGTCGTTGGAAGAAGTTTTTCCAGCCGGGTACATAGCAATACGATACAGCAGTATAAAGGCGGCTCTTCCAAAACTTTTAACAAGCTATTCTGCGATGAAGCGTTGAGCCTTTCAGCCTCACTAATGACAAAGACTTTTCTTCGCGACAGGCTCGGCCGAATCGAAACCTTTGCAATAAGGAAATCTCGAATAACATCTATCGGCAAATCGACAGGTGGGCCCTTGCCTTTGCCGTCTTCGGTGAATTCCCGCAATTCCTTATATATATGATTGAAGTCCGGGTGAGAATCCGCTTCGAAGAGTTGACAGGACCGGCACTTGCCGCAGCTCTCGGCGAACTTATTTTCAGTAACAGGATCATGGCAAAGCAGCAGTTTGGCCCATTCGCCGGCTGTTCTGAATTTGCCGACGCCCTCAGGCCCGGCAAAAATATACGCATGTGCCGCCCTGCCCGAAGTAAACGCCCTTTGCAAAAGATCGATTGCTTTATCCTGACAGAAAATCTGCTTAAAAGACATCTATGTAAAACTCGCCTCCGAGATAAGTTTCAAAACCTTCTTATGAATTGTTTCAATATCGCCGGTGGCATCGACAACAAGAATATCTTCGCGCTGCCCGGCCAACTTTAAAAAACCCTCGCGGACCTTTTTATGATAACCGTCACCCTTTGACTCCATCCTGTCTAACTGTCGATTCAATCGCTTTGCTGAGGTTTTTATATCCATATCCAAAATAATCGTCAGGTCCGGCCAAATCCTTTCCAGACAATCCTCTGCAATTCTTATAACCTTGTCCATCCCGAAGTCACCGGCGAAACCCTGATATGCACACGTACTGGAAAGCCATCTGTCGAGAACAACGCATTGATTTTCCTGCAAAGCCGGGGCTATTCTTTCAATCCAAAGCTGTGCCCTGGCAGCCATATATAACAGCACTTCTGTCTGTGTGCTCATAGACAGATGATTCGGATTGAGCAGGATTTCCCGAATTTTTTCACCAATAGCGGTGTCACCCGGATCCCGGAACTGACTCGTTACAACGCCCTGCTCATTGAGCCATTTAGCCAAAAGCCCGGCCTGCGTACTTTTCCCGCAGCCGTCCGGCCCATCAAGAACAATAAACTTACCTGACAATGTCTCTTTTAACATCACTTCTTATTATATTAAAAATATCTTTTTAATTCTAAATACAATGTAAACTTTGTTCATATAAACCTATCCCAAATCGTCATTCCTGTGAAACCTGTCCTGAGCACAGTCGAAGGGACAGGAATCCCTAACCGAGTAATATCCTGGATTCCCGCCTTCGCGGGAATGACATTAAGAAACAATCGCATTTATTTCCTCATTATAATCTTCAACAGATATTAGGCAATTCAAATCCCGCCAAGTTGCTTAACAGTTGACGAATTGGACAAATTCGTCTAACGTATGGATAGAGCAGCAAAGGCAATATAAGGAAAACAATTGATATAGTCCCTTGTTGTTCAGGACACATTTGGACAAGTGATATGGATATCTACAATCTTGTCAGCTTTGCAGGAATATTTGTCTTGTTAGGCTTTGCCTGGATTCTCTCGACCGACAGAAAGAATATGAACTGGAGGGTTATTGGCTGGGGCGTTGGACTGCAGATATTGATTGCTTTGTTCATTTTCGTTGTGCCGGCAGGGGAAAATGTCTTTCTTGCCATAAATGACATCGTAGTAAAAGTTCTGGATTCGGCATCGGCCGGAACAAAGTTCGTCTTCGGACCCTTAGGCCTTCCACCCGGCCAGGTCAACGATTCGGGAGAGGAATCTATCGGCGCTATCCTGGCTTTTCAGGCCTTTCCCACTATCATTTTCTTCTCCGCCCTAATTGCGATTTTATACTACTTCGGCATCATGACCCGGATTATCAGGGCCTTCGCTTATACATTTACAAAGTTAATGAAAATATCCGGTGCCGAGTCCCTGGCCGTCGCCAGTAATATTTTTGTCGGAATCGAATCCACTCTCACAGTCAAGCCTTATCTGAGCAGAATGACAAGTTCCGAAATCTGCACCATTCTAACCGCAGGCATGGCTACAATTGCTTCCAGTGTTTTGGCTCTATATGTGCTGAGCCTGCAAGAAGTTTTTCCTACTATCGCCGGGCATCTGGTCTCTGCGTCTTTGCTCTCGGCACCGGCGGCGCTTGTTATGTCGAAGATTATTTTCCCGGAAGGCCAGAGCCCCGAGACGTTAGGCGTGCAGGTTCGGCCTTTCTACGAAAAGGAAAACAGCCTTTTCGAGGCGATTATTAATGGAGCGAATTCCGGCGTTAGAATGATTGTCGGGATTGTGGCGCTACTTATCGCAGTTTTGGGTCTGGTAGCGCTGGTTGACCTGATATTGTCGGCTCTGGGGGCAAAAATAAATCCGCTTATCGGCCTTGAGAGCCAGTGGTCTCTTAAAGCAATTTGCGGCTACATTTTCTATCCTTTTACAATAATACTGGGCATCCCACTATCAGATGCAAGCGCTGTTTCCAAAATTATCGGTGAGCGTTTGATTGTCACCGAGGTCGTCTCTTACAAGGATTTGGCAACAGCTTTAGAGCAAAACGTACTGCAATACGACCGCTCGGCGGTGATTACTACATACGCACTATGCGGATTCGCTCATCTTGCATCAATGGCCATTTTTGTCGGGGGAATTTGCGCGCTTGCTCCTGAGAGAGCCCGCAATATAGGGCCGGTTGCAATTCGCGCACTCTTGGCGGCAACATTAGCCTGTCTTTTAACCGCTTGCGTAGCAGGAACATTCTTCACAGAAAGCTCAATTCTTTTGGGACAATAATCATGTTTGTCAAATATCTGAAAGACTGCCGCGAGTTTATCGCCGGGGACGATTCGATTTTATGTGAATTTCTGCATCCCGACAAAATGGATTTACAAATACGCTACAGCCTTGCACATGCAAAGGTCCCAACCGGCCAAAAGACCAAACTACACAGACTTCAAACCAGCGAAGTTTATTATATACTCTCAGGACAAGGCATGATGCACATCGATGGAGATTCTCTCGAAGTCGGTCCGCAATGTGTTGTTTATATTCCCCCACACGCCAAGCAATACATAGAAAATACTGGCAATTCCGACCTGGAATTTTTATGCATCGTTGACCCTGCCTGGCAAGAGGCTGATGAAGAGGTTTTTGATAGCTAATACTCCAAGAGCCATAGTAAAAAACTGAACAACATAGACCTCATGCACAGCCCCTCAAGGGACGCCTTACAGCGGAACGATCTACGCGCGCAGAACGAACTTAGCTTAAAAACAGGGTCCGGCTAAATTATCTGGACGAATACAAGACTACATTGAGAAAAAGTTAATTCGGCCGTGAATCAGAGCTGCAAACGCTGCAAGTAAAATCATCAAAACGAACAGCTTGAGAAGCCGCAAATCATTCGCTCGATTCGTGGCTTTTAGGTCGTCTTTTAGCTCTCTTATTTGATTTTGGGTTTGTTTAACGCTCATATTCCCCCACCGATACATTCCGGACGGCATACAAACAGCAGCTACTCTGTTGCAGTTAGAATTTGTTAAGATTGAGCTGTTATTTGCTTGGATCCACCCGGAAAATGTGTATACAAATGCAGACAGATTCCACTCACTTCTCGAAATCACTTAAAATATAAGAAATAACCGGCAGAAATGCAAATCAGGTACAGTAATTTTTTTCATGGGAAACCGGACCAAATTTATAAACAAAGTTATAAGTTTCCCCTGTTTGTCCTATGGTAAGCCTTTAATAACAGGATAGTAAGAGACAAAAATATGGGGAGTCCTCAACAACTACGACCGGTTATTAATTAGATGTTTTAGGTTTTGTTCCAAGAATTTGGAGTGTTTCTTCAATAACAGGCAAAGCCTTAGTTACAATAACGGGATCATCGAAATTGCCCGTTACCTCCATTCGAACAACAGCCTGACCAAGCCCTTCGGTCAGAGATTGTAGGATGGAGGGGTCGTCCGTTGCAAGTCGCTTACCACGTGCTGTAAGTTTCAAATCTATATTACGCGTGACCAGGTCCAACCAACCGGAACCATGAAAAGCAATACCCTTACCGGATAAATCGAGTGTCTCAACAAACAAGCTATCACCCTTAATGTATGAATCAACAAACATCCGGTCAAATGCGTAGTCCTTCGGCTCAGTTAGATTCAGTACCTGCAAAAGCTTGCCCAGTGGTGAGAGTTTTCCGACCTGCATATCTACAATTATCAGCCGTAACGAGCCGATACGAGAAGATTCTTCGGCAATATGAGTGTTGATACTCAGCGAACCGCTCATTTTTCCACTGGTATAGGCGTTGTCACGAGCCCCTTCGTGCTGCTCGTCCGAGAGATATTGATTTAAGTCAACATCGTCGAAAGCAACCTGCAGCACATGTTCCAAAGGTCCATCGACCGATTCCATAAACTCGAGTTTACCAATCGTTTTTCCACCGTAACAATCGGAAACAAAATCTTCAGTAAACCAATTCCGCTGGTTGGGGTCATAAAAAATATCTGCTTTCAGATCGGTTAAAGATTTTCCCTGAATTCTGATCTCCCCTTTATCAATTGTAGCCTTACAACCGCATAATCCGTCTCCGGTTTTATACAAACCTTCCGCCTTTAATACTATATCCAACTGAGTCCCGGCACCGGATATATTTAATCCACATTCATGAAGGGCCACCGCTCCGGTAAAGTCAATAGACTTTTGTCCTTCATCTGCTAAATCAATCCGGATATCATTGAAATCCAAATCAAAACTCCCTGAAGGTAGAAGCTTATCGTAAAAGCTCTTAGTTTGTTGCGGTAAAAATTGTGCAAGTCGTTCGTCGAAGTTAATATCTTTAGCGGAAAGCTGTAAGAACGCACTGGATATTTTGTCGTCATTCAAAGTCAGTTCGCCGTTAAGTTTTACCTCAGCAATGTTAGCTTCCGTCGAGTTACAATCACCTATGGATACTGTTACATCTTCAAGCTCTATGCTGTTGGCGTCTATCGTTAAATTGCCGCTGATGTCTTTCAACGGATTCGGGAAATCCGGCAATGTTATGTTATTACCCAGACAATTCACAGTTATCCTGTATTCAGGAGGATCTGAAAGGTTCTCTTTATTTAAATCAACGCCAAGATTTACTTTTCCGTCCGGTTTCAACCCGATGACTCTATCTTTCTGTGACTCCGGTAAAAGATCAAAAAAGTCGTCATCTAACTGCATCTGTTCAAGATTCAATGATATGACATACAATACCTGTTGTTGTTCCTGGGCCGGTTGGATATGGCCAGCCAAATGAATCGGACTCTCTCCATACCGACCGGAAAAGTCATTTACATCTATTGAATCAGGTGTAAAAACAGCTCTTGCCGATATGTCAGAAATAGGCAATGGAAGTTCCTCTGAATGCAAAGATGCATTCCTAAAGGATATATCGGCTTTATAATTAACAGGCTCATTATCCTGTGCAAAAACCTTAATCCGGCCATCGGCAAAACCGGAAGGACGTAATCTCTGATAAATACTCTTTTGCCTTTCCGGTAAAACTTCCTCCAGTCTGGAATCAAGCGGGATATTATTTACATCAACTAAAATATCATATATCGAACCATCGGTCTTTATTTGACCATCCAAGGTTATCATACACTCATTTTCCTGCGAAACAACATCCGAAAATATTACATTGTCTCGCGCAAAAGAAATCTTGCCTGTCATATTTTTCAGCGGGTAAGGAAAATCACAATATACGGCTTCAACGTCACGCAATTCGAGTGACAGGTTCAACTGTCTGTCCGTTGGTGACTGCCGGTCCAGTTGCAAATCCACTGATGCTTGTCCAACGGGGGAAAAATAATCCCAAAATTCTTTCTGTTTTGTACTCAGTGCATCATACAAGTCATTATCAAAAGGCACTTCGTTGCTTGTAATCCGGATTTGATACTGTCGGTCCGGCCCGAAGCCCCGAGTCCATCCGTTAAAGTACAATTCGACATCGCCATGCTTAGCAGATAGATTATTGAGTTTCAGACTGTTTTTGGTGAAATCCATCCGGCCGATAAGTTTCTCAATCTCATACTTAAAACCTGAGTAGAAAAATGCAACATCCTTACAATCAACCTGACCGGTTAATGTACTTTCATTTATCCGGTCTAAGTTACCGGTGACATCAAGCTCGACATCTATCCGGCCCCGGGGTTGAAACCGGCCAAAAAATCTTTGCAAAGCGGTAAATAGATTCGATTTTTCCAGGAAAGTCGGCCCTACCAGGGCAAGCTTTTCCAATGACTCGCTGCGTTTTGATTGCAAATCTCTTACTTTTAGCTTCAGTGAGAAATCCTCATTCTGGTCATATTTCAACTCAGCGGCCAACACATCAATTATCCATGCCATCTCAAGATCGGGGACATCTAAGGAGGAAACGCCACCCGTAATGGTGACAAGTCCCGGCTTCCAGGAACCAGTCAAACGGCTTGTTCCAAAACCGGATGCCATTGTTGCCGTCTTTATTTCAAAAGTATAGCCCTGTTGTGTTTTTTCATCGGGCCCGAAGGTTGCATTAATAGGTACTGAAACAGCGACTTCTCCCTGTCTACTTGAAATCTTACTATATTGCAGTGTCCCGGCATTGAGAATGATACGAGGCATCTTGCTGAAGCTGTCCTCAGGGGGATTAATTTTAAGAGAGGATAAATTCGACCAGCCGGTGTCCAAATCGTATTGGGCATTAAAGATAAAATCGTTAACATCTATAACCTGGAGCCTTGGCCGAAGTAACAATAGGCTGCCCGGGCTAAAATGTGCATATACCTTCTTGGCACTAATGATTGTGGCGTTTTCATAATTGCTTCTGCGCGGGCCGATAACGAGATCTTCGATAAAAACCGATCCGTTTGCATGAAAATCAACCGAACCGATTCTTATCTTTGTATTCGTCAGCCCGGCAATCTGTCCCAATGCTATATGACACAATGCTTTACCGGCGTAAATGTATAACACCCACAGAAGGATGGCTAAAATAAATATTGAGACAAGCCAGCGAGTTACACCTACAAACTTCAAGTTATGAGTTTTGATTTGGACCATACCAATGCAGACGGATTATGAATGCGTATTCTCTGACACTCTCAAGAAGCAACTCCTTTAAGGGCCTTATCTGCTATATCCCGACGGTAATAAGCTCCGTCGAATTTTATTTTATCCACGGCTTTGTATGCCTTTACCTTGGCATCGCTTATTGTCCGTCCCAGTGCCGTGACACCCAGCACCCTGCCGCCGTTTGTAACAACATCCCCATTCTCTTCTCTGGTCCCTGCATGGAATACAACAACATCTTCAAGTTGTCCAGCTTCCCTGAGGCCGGTGATTTTTTTGCCCTTTTGATAATCCCCCGGATAACCACCCGAGGCCATCACCACACAAACAGCCGGGCGAGGATCCCAACTAAGGTCCACCTTGTCCAGCTTACCGTCACATACAGCCAGCAGAACCTTTAGTAAATCGCTTTTTAATCGCATGAGAATCGGCTGGGTCTCCGGGTCGCCGAAGCGAACGTTGAATTCCAGCACCCTCGGTCCGCCCGCGGTTACCATCAGTCCTGCATACAATACACCTCTATACGGAGTACCGTTGCGATTCATCCCATCAACTACAGGCACAAGAATCTCGCGTGTTATCAGGTTCATTAAATCTTCAGTCACAACCGGCGCCGGACTGTAAGCACCCATCCCGCCGGTATTTGGTCCGGTGTCACCATCCCCTATGGGCTTATGGTCCTGCGAAGATTCCATAACATATATATTCCTGCCATCCACAAAAGCCAGTATTGAAGCTTCTTCACCGAGCAATTTATCTTCGACAATTATCACATCACCAGCCGAGCCGAATATCTTATCACACATTATCTGTTCAGCCGCCAGAATCCCATCGGCAGGGTCATCACAGACAAAAACGCCTTTACCTTTAGCTAAACCCGCCGCTTTGACCACTACTGCTTCATCCCTGCTTGCGATATACGCTTTGGCATCATTGAATCTATCGAAGGTTCTGCCCTCAGCAGTAGAAACGCTACTTGAGCGCATCAATTGCTTTGCAAATGCTTTATCCGCCTCTAACTGTGCAGCTTCGCTGCTTGGGCCAAATGCCTTAATACTGGCATTTTCGAATACATCAACTACTCCGTCAGCAAGCGGATCTTCCGGACCGACTACTACAAGGCCAATATCATTTTGAAGTGCGAAATCCAGAAGCTTATCAGTATCATTGACCCCTATCGGGATATTCTGGCCACATTCGGCAGTACCAGGATTACCAGGAGCGATATAGAGTTTATCTAAGTCCTTCGATTGAGCCAATTTCCAGGCGATTGCGTGCTCTCGTCCGCCACCACCAATTAAAAGTACGTTCATTAGTCACCTCAAAACAGATTCAAATTTACTGCAGTTCCTTTGCAAGCTTAAAGCAATAAATTTACCCACATATATTTATTATCTGCCACTTACAAAACCGATATGTTACCAAAAGCGGCGATTTTACTCAAGTTTTTTACTTTCGAAGAAATGAAGTTATAAAAGGCAACGATAAAAAATTACGGAAGATTGATTTTGAATTTTCTTCTATTTTATCTATAATCGCAGCAAAAAGAGCATATAATGGTTCCGTATTTGTTTTATGCGGGAAGATACAAATGTTTGAAAGTATCACAAATGAATAAAGTATGGGCTATTATTTTCAAGGTTTGTGCCCTGTCAACTTTCCTGATGTTGACAGGCTGCTTTAAGCCCACTACCTATCCAAAGTTAGATGAGTCTCAGCCCTATCTTGCAGTACCGCCACAGCAGCATGTTGCCGGCATATCTGTTGAAAATCGACCGATTATGTACTATGTGCTCGGCCAGGGTCCGGAGGTAATTTTTATTATGGCAGCAATTCACGGTGATGAGCCTGCCGGCGCACCGCTGGTCTTAAAACTGGCCTATTATCTCCAAAAAAACCAGTATAGATTGTTAAGAGGGCGTACCGTTGTGCTTATGCCGATTGCCAATCCTGACGGACTCGTAAAAAACAGCCGTCATAATGCTAATGATGTGGACTTGAACCGCAATTTCGAGTCGTCCAACCGCATCAACAATAAGGAATTCGGGCTCATTGCCCTTTCTGAACCGGAAGCTCATATTATCAATCAGCTAATTAAACAATATGCCCCTGACCGCATTGTCAGTATTCATCAACCTTACGGCTGTATTGACTATGACGGCCCGGGCCAAATGCTGGCAAATCACATGGCCAAGTATTGCGATTTACCGGTAAAAAAACTTGGTGCAAGGCCCGGCTCGCTCGGCTCATACACAGGTGTCACTTTAGGCATTCCCACAATAACGTTTGAAATGCAGAAAAACGACTCGAAACTCGACTCGGAAATCCTCTGGCAGCGATATGGAAAGACACTTCTGGCCGCTATCGTCTATCCTGATCCTGTACAATAAAAATCTCTTGAGGAGGCTCTTTCCTGATAGCAAGGCTCTGTTGATGTCCCGCGGCTATGGCAATAAAATCATTACCTTCCGGAGGATCCCCCTCACCATAGTATATACCATAAACTCCAAATGGCAATCCCCAGCTTACAATCGAACCATCGGATTTTAATGCAAGACTGTAAGAATCCCCCGCCGCTATTTCTATAAAATCATTGCCATCCGGCGGCGTCGCTTCACCACTATTATTCTCGCCCCAACCGACAATAGAACCATCTGTCTTTAATGCAAGATTATGGTAATATCCCGCTGAAATTGAAATATTATCATTACCTTCCGGAGGTGAAGATTGACTATAATCATTATTTCCCCACCCAACAATAGAACCATCGGATTTTAATGCAAGACTATGAGAACCTCCAGCCGATATGGCTATAAAATCATTTCCGTCAGGTGGTGTAGCTTGACCATAATAGCTATCACCCCAACCAACAATAGAACCATCTGATTTCAATGCAAGACTATAAGCATAATAATACCCCCCCGCTGCTATTCCTACAAAATCGTTACCGTCGGGGGGTATATACTTCGCATAGCCTTCGATAATAGAGCCATCGGATTTAAGTGTAAGGTTATGACCACCTCTGGCAGATATAGCTATGAAATTATTTCCTGACGGCGGTTCACCTGCATCGCCCCAATGAACAACTGAACCATCCTTTTTTAAGGCAATTCCATTATTATATAAAATCGCAGTTCGTGCACCCCAAATTGTATAACCTCCTGCAGCTACTGCAATAAAATCATTACCTATCGGTGGCTTAGATTGACAGTAATTATTATTTCCCCAACCAACTATAGAACCATTAGATTTTAATGCTATACCATGGTTACTACCTGCCGAAATAGATACAAAATCATTGCCGACAGGCGGTGTAGCCTTTCCATCATAATTGCTACCCCAAGCTACAATTGTTCCGTTACCCCTTAAAGCCAGACCGTGAGAACTTCCTGCTGATATTACCAGAAAATCATTGCCATCCGGAGGTGTTGCCTGTCCAGAATAATTGTAACCCCACCCAACAATCGAACCATCAGTTTTCAATGCAAGACTATGATAGCCTCCTGCTGCTATGGCCACAAAATCATTTCCCTGAGGCGGTGTAGCCTGTCCATCATCATTATCACCCCACCCAACAATGGAGCCATTGGATTTTAATGCAAGACTATGATTACCTCCTGCCGCTATTGCCACAAAGTCATTGCCGTCAGGTGGTGTGGCCTGTCCATAGTAATTACTGCCCCAACCGATGATCGAACCATCAGATTTTAAAGCAAGGCCATGAGATCTTCCAACTGAAATCGCAATAAAATCATTGCCCAATGGTGGTTCTCTACTGCCCCAACCAATTATGGAACCATCCTCTTTAAGTGCATAACTATGAGAACTCCCTGCTGCAATGGCCATAAAGTCATTCCCATCGGGCGGATTTGCTTGCCCATAGTCGTTTGCACCCCAACCAATAATAGAACCATCGGATTTAAGGGCGAGAACATGATTGTATCCTGCTGCTATGGCTACGAAATCGTTGGCATCAAGCTCCCTTGAATCGAATGAGACTGCTCCCCAACTGACTATTGAACCGGCATCGGCGGCTTTCACTAATACTGGGCTGGCCAACAAAATCAGCACAATAAAAGTAATTAGATTTGTCTTTTTCATATTATCTCCCTCTTAAAAGTACTTAAGTTTAATATACCAGATTATAGAACACAAAGCAAGCTAATCATGATATATCTACTATGATATTTTCCGTGAGAAATATACAAACTTATGCTAAAATGGCATGTTCGAAATGGGACAATTTAAATTAAACAACCAGTTTTACCCTGCAGGTGACCAGCCGCAAGCCATAGAACGGCTCGTGGAAGATTTAAACGCCGGCAAAAAATTCCAGACACTGATGGGCGTGACTGGCAGCGGCAAGACGTTTACAATGGCCAACGTCATTGCACAACACAATCTGCCGACCCTTGTCATCTCGCACAATAAGACTTTGGCCGCCCAACTCTACGAGGAGTTCAAAGAGCTTTTCCCGGAAAACGCCGTCGAATATTTCGTCAGCTATTACGACTACTATCAGCCCGAG
>CAZMWN010000043.1:12920-17483 GCA_964569935.1 uncultured Pirellulales bacterium | reverse complement strand
AATAAATCTCTCGCAATCGCCGCACCCATACCGCCGGGAGCAAGGCTAATCACGGCATTGACCCTGGAGACCATCTCGATGACTTCTTCGTTGGCGATAACAATTCCGGTACGCACGGCGGGCAGGCCGAGCTTCGAGAGGCTCATACAATAAATAGTCTGCTTGTTCCATTTGGCTTTAGCCTCTGTAAAAATTATATCCGGAAACGGCGTCCCGTATGCATTGTCGATAATCAGCGGGATATCGTGTTTCCCGGCAAGCTCGCTGAGTTTTTCAATTTCGGTATCCGTCAAGACATTGCCCGTCGGATTGCTAGGACGGGAGACGCAAATTGCACCGATTTGCCCGGTGACATTTATCCGGTCAAAATTAATATGATATTTGAAAGTGTGCCCGTCTATATGCTCAATCAGCGGCTTATTAGCAACGAATAAATCCTCCACCAAACCGACGTCACAATATCCGATATATTCAGGGGCTAATGGGAAAAGTATTTTCCTGTCGGCCCCGTCTTCAAAAACACCGGCAAAAATATTGAAAAGAATGAAAAAAGCCGTCTGGCTGCCGTTGGTAAGGGCGATATTTTTGGACGTTACGTCCCAGTTAAGCTCGCCCCTAAGCAGCGAGGCAACCGCCTCGATAAATTCCGTGTTGCCACCCGGCGGGTCATAATTGCCGATGGCCCGCTCGAATTCGGAGCCGTCCTGTAAGAGCTTTTCCATACTTAATCGAAAATATTTCTGAACTTCCGGAATATGGGCAGGATTGCCTCCACCGAGCATTAGCATCTCCCGGTTTTTTGAGAAGGCACTGCCCAAATCCTCCATGAGCCGGCCAATGCCGGATATAGCTGCAATTTTTCGACCGAACCTGGATACTTTCATTTTTATACCTCGATAGAAACAACCGGCGTCAAAAAGTATAACCATCTGGCGATTATGCTCGATTTTAGGATGGCCGAAGCCGCCCTGCCGTAAAGCTCCAACTGCCGTCGGTATAACTCGGCGCGTTGCTCAGCCTGAGAGGCAGTTATATTATCTGTTTTGAAATCTATAATCACAAGACCCTGCGGCGTTTGAATCAACAAGTCAATAATGCCCTGGACAATAATTGTATCGTCACTGGTGACTCGTGACTCGCAACTTGGTTCACCAAGTTCGCTGGCAGATATAGTAAAGGTAAAAGGCCATTCACGTAAAACCGTATTGCCGGCCTCGAATATCAGTAGGCCAAGCTTGCTGTTGAAAAACGTTACGATTGATTTTGCATCGATATGCTCGGCGGCTTTGGCGGATATGGCCCTATCGTTTACAAGTTTTTCTATTGTTTGTGCTACCACTGTTTCGCTAACAGGCCCGGTTAAATCGAGCCGGGAAATGACAAGGTGCGCGGCCGTTCCTTTTAATCTCGGTTCGAGAATGTCGATTGTTTGCGGTTCGGCCGTCATGAGTGCTCGCGGTCGGCGGTCCAGCGTCCCTGAATAATCGAATTTCATATATTCATCGTTGCGATGGGTTAGTGCCGTGACAGATGTCTTTGCCTGTATCGAAGGTGAATCGCCGAATTGATAGTGCCGCGACAGTGACTCTTTGATTCGCGCAAGAAGCTCAGAATGCCGATGCTTTTTACTTGTTTTTTTTGCGGCCGAAGATGTCCGTGACAATTTATTTGACTTTTGCTTGATTACGAACTCGGAGAATCGTTTCAAATCCGCCTGATCATAAAGTTTGAAGCTAAACAAATCATCGTTGACAGCCCTGTCCGACAGACCGGTATCGAATGCCTCGTGCAGAACCTTCTGGTTGGAAAGGCCGTAGAGAATCCACTCCAGAGGATTGCGGCAGGCTCGAAGCTGCCAATCGGGGATTGGTTTATCACCCAAGAATAGGCCGTTTGTTATAATTCGACGGCAATTCGTCTGTTTCTGCGAAGCGGTCAACACAATTCTGTCTCTGGCGCGGGTTGTCGCAACGTAAAGGATGCGCATTTCCTCGGCCAGTGCTGTTGCGAGCTTTTGCTCGGCGATAACCTGATGTGCGAGCGAGTTCAATTTGCTGTTTGACCGCCGGTCGATAATTTGCAGCCCTAATGTATCATCGGTATCGACCAGGCAATCCGCCTGGACATCTTTTTTATTGAATTTGCTTTCCAGCTCGGCCAGGAAGACAACAGGAAATTCAAGCCCCTTACTTTTGTGAACGCTTAGGATGCGAACGGCATTTCCGGCCGAAGACTGCGGCTCGGCAGGCGCCCAATCCTGACCGACTTCCTGAAGTTTTTCGAAAAATTCGACGAACCGCCTCAGCGATGGTATGCCGGAACTGCTGGCAAATCCTTCGAACTGGATTGCCCTGTCGTGCAGCTTGAGGAGATTTGCCCTGCGTGAGAGGCCGTTGGGCAGGGCTGAAACAAAAGACAGAAAGCCTGTTTGACGATATATCTGCCAGATTAGGTCCGCCAGGTTGCCCCGCCGGGCTGTTGTACGCCATTGTTCAATTTGTGCGAGGATTTGTTTGAGTCTATCGACAAGTTTCTTGTCCGGTCCGTTTTTTGAATATTTGAGCACACAGGTATAATAGTCACCGGGCTGCGGACTTTTCTTATTATAGATTTTTATCCTGGCCAATTCACTGTCACTGATCTTGAAAAACGGGCTTCGCAATACCGCCGCCAACTCGATATCGCGCTGTGGATTATCGAGAATTTTCAGCAGGGCCAGAGAATCGCTGATTTCGGTCGCCTGAAAATATCCCGCACTGGCCTGACAACTCACAGGCACGCCCGCCAGTCGGAGCACTTCGACGTAATCGTTAGCTTTTTTGGCCAGAGAACGCATGAGTACCACAATGTCACGATATTGGACGTCCCTGAAGGTGTTTTGCTCTTTGTCGAATATCTGGAATTCCGCCTTGCCGGTGTCCGCTCCGACCATTTGCCTGATGCGGCGGGCAATCATCGCCGCCTGACGTCGGCGGGAAGTTACAAGATTTAACTCGTCGCTGCCGGTGGATTCGTCCGTCTTCTCATCCCGCTCGTCCGGATCGATATTTGTTTCATCGAGGATATGGAATTCGACAACGGCCTTGTTGTCCCCTGCTAACGGGGTTTTGTGTTCCTCTGCGAGTGCCGGTCTGAGCCGGGCCGATTCGTCGTAGTCGATGTCTGTAAACGAAACCGTCATTATGCGGGCGAATATCTTATTGACAAAATCGAGGATTTCTTTGGCGGAGCGGAAATTTGCGTTGAGATCGACGCGCAAACCGCCCGGGACATTCTTCGAGTCACTCGAAGCAAGCTTCAACTGTTCGATGAAAATATTCGGCTCGGCCCCGCGGAAAGCGTATATACTCTGTTTGACATCGCCGACCTGAAGGATATTTCCGCCCGGGCTGAGCATTCGGAGTATCCGCTGCTGGACGGAATTGATGTCCTGATATTCATCGACGAATATATGCCGGTATCTCTGCCGGAGTAACAGAGCCGTTTCAGAAGGTAAAGGCTCATCGAACGGCGAATTTTCTTCCGTCAGAAGTTTCAAGGCGTAATGTTCGAGGTCGGCAAAATCCAAGCAGTTAATCGTCCGCTTGGCCCGGCTGTAGAGCATATCGAATTGCCTGACCAGTTCGATGAGCACTTTTGTCTGTAATCCCATGGAACCACCGATGCTGTCGAGATAGTCGGGATTAACCATTGCAAGCTGCGAAAGATCCTCGAATTCGTCCACCGCCCTTTTCGCAGATAGCCGGATTAGGTCGGCAATCTCCTCGGGTAAACCTTTGGGCTTATAAGTTCTGGGCTTGTTAAAATTTCTTATCGCCTCGACACATTTGTCCCAGTGGGCGGTCTCTAAAATATCGAGACATTCCGCTATAGGTTTAATGTGACTGTCTTCGAATTTCTCCGCCCAGCCGACGTCTGCCCCAGTGCTTTTAGAGAGTTTTTGAGCGTGACGAAGACGGTTAAGAATGTCACTCAATTTGTTCGCGATGATTTGTTTTTGTTTTTCACCGAGGCCGCTTGTCATGAGGTTGGAGATTTCCGCAATCTTAGCCGCCCTTTCGTACCAGTTCTCTCTTGAAACTATGCCGTCCAAAAAATCGCTTATCTTTATAATCTTCGCCGGAAAACCGTCGCCGGTCCGAAGGTCCCGACCATACAAAAGCTGCTCCAGGTCGGAACGCAGGTTATTTTGCCCCCAGGTGTGGTCTATGGTTTCTTCGAGGACTTCTGCTTTGAGAAGTTTCTGTTCGTCACTATCAATGACTCTGAAAGTCGGGTCCAGGCCAAGCTTGAAGAAATATTCCGTGATAAGGCGCTTACAGAACGAATGTATCGTACTGATATCGGCGCCCTGCAGAAGAATAAGCTGATATCGAAGGTGGTTATCAGGCTTTTGCAGAAATGCATCTTTGAGCTGTTGGGCGATTCGCAGACGCATCTGTTCGGCGGCGGCGTCCGTAAATGTAAGGACAAGCAGGTTGCGGACATCGGACTTGCCTGATATGATATCGACGCATCGTCCGGACAGGACGGCCGTTTTGCCGGTGCCCGCCGAGGCGGTGA
>CAZMWN010000043.1:0-12910 GCA_964569935.1 uncultured Pirellulales bacterium | reverse complement strand
CGGTGACAAGCACGTCACTGCCGCGTGCGGTAATTGCCTGCCTTTGCTGGTCCGTCCATTGAATCCTCTTCTCAGCCATTGCGTCCCCCCGCCTTTTCAATAACCTGAAGTTTATTCACCGGCTCCAGGATATTATAGTCGTTGATTTGCCAGTCGAATCGGCAAACAGGGCCGTACTCGCAAAAACTACACGGTGAATTTTGACTTAGGCGATACGGCGTGACATCGATTTTGCCTGAGATAATTTCCTGAGCCAATCGGATAATTTTCTGCTCGGCAAATATGAGTACCTTTTCGAAATCATCAGGTTTTAAAGCTCCTCTGTTTCCGTAACTTCCGTATGGCCGGCCGTCTTTAGTAACGTAAAAGTTATAAAATTTGCTGTCTCCGTGAGCTTTGCTTTCGAGCTGCTGCATGACAGAGCCATTGAATATCCCTTTTGCTTTATATTCGAAGCTTTCAATTTTGCCCGGCAGTTCCGCGAATGTGGCTGTTTTGGGATTCACCTCAACCGGCATATAAAAAGCACCTGCGGCATAAGTCTTTCCTGCAGCGCTCGCTTTAACAACGGCCAGCATGTAAATCGGCAGTTGCATGTCAAGACCGTGATAGAACTTCGACCAGTTGAATGATGTATTACTGCGTTTGTAATCGAAAACGACGGCGGTTTTCCTGCTGTCAATATCCGCAAAATCCAGACGGTCGATTTTGCCCGCCAAAGAAAGCACATGGTTATCAGCCAGGGCAACCTCGTAATTGCCGATTGTATCGTGTGATTCCTCGCTGCGCTCGGAATGACGCAGTTGGCCAAATGATACTTCCGAGAGTTTCGGTCTGAAACTTCCCACCCCTACCATTTGTGCAATGGCAAGAACGCATCTTTCAAGGGTATCGCAGGCGGTTCGTACGATAAATTCATTATAGCCCCGGTGATTAACGAAGTGTGACAGAAACGCGCTCTCTTTTATGATTTTTTCAATTTGTTCGCCCAGAAGTTTTATCAGTTCGTTATCGTCAATTATTGCAAAATCTTTTTTCTCTGCATTAAGTCGTTTCAACAGGGCATCCAGAACACTGTGATAAAAATTACCGAGGTCGAGCGGTTCGAGCTTGAATTCCTTTCGTTCCTTCAATTCAAGAATATATCTGGCAAAGTGTCGGTACGGACAGGCCGCAAAGGTACTCAACCTTGTTGCCGAGCTTTTTATCTTCTTCTCGAAACATTTTTCGACTACATCCGTATCAAGATGCGCACAATTATCGTAATCTATCGCATATCGAACATTCGTGCCTACGTGGGCGAGTTGTTCATCCGAGCAGATGTCATCCAGTAAAATGCTGATTTTTCCATTATCATCTTCAGCCCGTGTCAGGACATCTCTGCCAAGCCGTTCGCACAGCAAATCGGCAAGCTCGCTCTCGCTTTGGATATTTTCGATGTCAATCTGCTTATCGGCAATCGATTCTTCGTAGAGATTTTCAAACAGCAATTCGATATCGGCGATAAACTGCGAACGCTGTATGTCACTGCCCTTATCGTCAACCGAAGGATATGTGATATATAGAAGTTCCGAAGGCCGGGTAAAAGCGATATATGCCAGATACTGGCGTTCGGCCAGCGAACGCTCCGAGGTTGCCGCTAATGAAAAATCGGCCCGCCCTGCAGCTTCACGGTCATCGTCGCTTAGTATGCTGTCCGAGCCGATAGGCACGGGAAACTGCTTTTGCGTGGCGCCTATTAAAAAAACCGCCTTCAAATCAGGATGTCGGCTGCGTTCGATGGAACCGACGAGGACTTGGTCAAGGGTCGGCGGGATAAAGGCCAGAGTCAACTGAGAAAATGCCGATTCGATAATAGCAAAATAATCCTCGGCACTGAATGTATGGCCGCCGAAGACCTCAACAAGCTCATCGAAAATATCCACCAGCTTATTGTACAATTGCTGATGTTCCTCGACAGTCGTATTGTCCTTTTCTTTTTCGGCGTCTTCAATCCAGTCGGCAATAGTTTCCCTGACTTTGAGGTCATCGAGAAAATCGAATACGACCTGTGTAAATTCCCGGGCGTTTATTTTTTTTGCGGCATCGCCGTCGGGACAGAGCTTTTCGTATAGTCCGAGCAAAGGGCCAATGGCTTTTTGCCGTATCCGGTTAATCTGCTGCTCATCGAAATCATCGTTATCGCTGCCGGCAAATTCCCACTGCCTGGAGCTTTGCCAGTCGCCGGCCGATATACCGAAGGCGATACAGTAATTTTCCAGCAGGTCGATTTCATAACGCCTTACCGGTACAAGATCAGTTTTAAGGCAGGCAAAAATGTCACCATTAGAAAAACCGCCCGTGACGGCCTGCAGGGCCGAATAAATAAGCTGAATGACCGGATGCCGGTTCAGCGGCTTTCGCTTATCGATAAAAAACGGTATTTCATAATCATCGAAATACGCCCCGATATAATGCTGGTAGCGGTCGATATCAGATGCAATAACCGCAATGTCACGATATCGATAATTTTCCCGTCTGACTAACTGCAATATCCGCTTAGCAGCGAACCGGACTTCCGCCCGCTCATTCGGTGCCGATATGATATTAATATTGTCCGCCGATTGGAGTTTCGGGGCCTTATATTGGAATAAATATTTTTCGATATGGCCAAGCTGTGGGCAGTCGGAGAATCTCATTGTCTGCTTTAAGACAATCGGTTCGGCCAAAGGCAGCTTGTTTTTTTTAATTATCTCGAAAAGGCTGCAATAAGTTTGCTCGGTCGGGCTGAATAAACTAATGGGACTTAGTTTATCGGCCGCCGGATTTGATAAATCCAGGTTCGAAGGCTCCAGACACAGGGCGATTTGCGTATCAGCGGCGGCTTTAAGCAATTCGGCCAGCAGAGCAAGCTCGGCATCGGCAAATCCAGCGAAACCATCGACCCAGAGCTTCGCCCCTTTGGCAAAAACCGCCGCCGGTACTGCTTTGCAAGCGGTGGTTACCTGAACATCGGGATCAAAAAAATCATCCTCGACAAACTTAAGGTACTCTCTGAGAATCAAACCGATATCGGCAAACTTCAGGGCGCTCAAACTATTTTTTTCATCTTTCTGCAACTCGCTCAACAGCCGGTCAATATCATCCGGCGTCCTGACATACCGGTGCAACTCTGCAATAGTTCGTGCCATCTGACGGGACAAACCCGGCCGGGCCGCCGATGAATCGAAGATTTCTAATTTATCCCTGTTGTCCTGAAGTATTCTGTGGATTATCATTTGCCGGCCGATATTTGAAAGTGCCGGCCGGGCCGTATTTTTGCCTAAGAGCATAAACTGCAGGCGGTCAAATGAAAGTACGTTCAGTCTGTTGTAACCGTCTATCCGCTTATCGCTTAGAATCGAACGCTCGGCCTGGTAAGTCGCCTGTTCGGGAACCAGCAGAATCAACGGTTGCTTGCCCCGGGCCGTCAGCGCATCGATAATCGCTTTGATGCAATAGCCGGTCTTTCCCGTACCGCTTCTGCCAAGGATAAACTGAACCGCCATAAAACCGTCCCTGAATGGAAATTATTATTCTGCCCCCTTTCTACCAGAATTGACGGTGGTTTTCAATTATCATCAAAGGATAAACTGTTTTCCGCCCGGAGTTGGTTAGTTCCGTCCCGGCGTGCCTATATATCCCGGCTCGCCCGGCTGCCGGTCGGCAGGACCAAATGTATTTCGGATGAGGTTTTTTATTTCCTCTTCATCGGGATATGAAAAAATTGTGTATCTTTCAAGTTTATATTCCTGGCCGAATTCGGATTTGGCATACCATTCGGCCCGTTTTGGTAAATATGTGACAGTATCGGTCAAAACACGCCATTTTCGATATTTAGCTTCTCCGGGAGATGCTCCCTGCAGCAAGGTAACGTCATATGTTTTAGTGCCGGGTGCTTGAGCCGCTGCTGTTGGATCGATTACACGTTGCCAGTGGACATCTTCGGCAATCTCATTCGAATTGAGGAAAAAAACCAGGCCGGAGTTTTGAATCATTAATTTTTCAAGCTCGGCAAGCATATTTTCGGTAATAGGTTCGGTCCGGACGGAATCCGAAGATGAAAATGTGAGCATTTTGACTTTATTCGGAATGTCCCATAGAGCGAACTGTACCTGATTGTTTTCGGTGGTCCTGACTAATTGAACTTTTAGAGTTTTCGATGTCCATTCCTGCTCGTATGGTTCCGTGCTGCCGGCATGGAACTTTGAGATGCAGATATTGCCGGCTTTTTTCAGTGCCACATCAATCCGCATGGAGGGTGTTGGTTTTGGAGCAAGGCTTTTAAGGAACATGGCGAAACCTACAATAATCAAGGCGGCAACAGCAGCATATTGGGCTATTTTATTACTGAAAAGATTGTGCCATATATTTTTTTCGGTCTGTGGCAATCCTCCTTTGGGAGTTTTTTCCAGTCCTGGGGACTCCTTACGGAGTGCTGCATAAGCATCTTCGAGATTGCGTTCGTCCGTCTCTGTTCTTGTAGCTATATGCAGTTTTTCAATTGCGCGTTCTATGCCATCTGCAAAGTTCATTTCTTCCGCTCTCCATTTAATACTTTCCGCATCTTTTCAAGCCCGTATCTGTATCTGCCCTGTACCGTGCTGGTTGCGATGCCCTGCATCCGGGCGATTTCCCGGAACTTCATTCCGCCTTTTAAGTGCAGGATAATTGTCTCTTGCTGTTCGAACGGCAACTGGAACAATGTATCTGTCAACAGCCGGAACTCTTCGCCGAAGATAGCGGACTTCACCGGGTCACCTGAATCCGTACTAATCCGTCCAGCCTGCTCAAGGCCGACTGTTGGGTGCTTCTTTTTACGATAAATATCGCGCACACGATTGGCGACGCTGGCAACCAGGTAATTCCGCAAGCTGACTCTTAATTTGATATTTCCAGCACTGCCGGCAAAGGATATGAAAACATCGTGCAGGACATCCTCGGCGGCAAAGGCATCGTGCAGCAAAGAAGCTGCGATTGTCAGCAGGTTGTCTTTATACTTCAGGTAGATTTGGCGCAGGGCCTGTTTGTTCCCGCGATGGAGTTCCGATATCAGACGCTCATCTTCCAGCATCTACAGCCACCTAATTAGTTACATCATCGAGATTCACTAACAGTATGACGTTTGAGGTAACAAATTAATCTATAAAAAATCTTTTTCTGCAAGATTTATTCGATCACATGCTTTTCGGCCCTTTGGCGCTTCAGCAAGCTCCGCTTTCTTTTTTCTTCCAGGCGTTTTTGCTTAGCGGCGTAAGGGACCTTTGTTTTTTTTCTGATTGGTCTGGTTTTCAATGCCTCGGCGAGTAACTGTTCAAATCGTTCGATAGCAGCGTTTCGATTGGCCTTTTGTGTCCGGAATTTCTGTGAAACGACTCGCAGAATGCCATTTTTATCTATCCGAGTTGACAGGCGGGAGAGAATTCGCTGTTTCTGCTTATCGGAGAGATTCCGGCTGCCGGCCACATCGAAAAACAGCATAATCCGTGTATTGACCTTGTTGACATTTTGCCCGCCCGGCCCGGCACTACGCGAAGCCCTGAAACTCAGCTCATCCTCGGAAATTAAAGTGTCACTTGTAATTTCAATCATTGCATTTTATAAAATTATCCTGTTTTTCCTGCAGCTTTACTCTACTTCAATAACCTGAAATAATCAAGACCTGCTTTTGTCTTGAACTGGAGCAAAAAATACTTATAGTATTGGAGCATTCGAATTTTGTGATATATTAAAAATTAAGGAGGTTATATATGCAAATTATTAAAACGAAATCTGTAATTACCCTGCTTGTTTTATCCGGCTTACTGGCATTTTATCTGTTGTTTCTCGCCGGGTATTCACAGCCAGCCGAAGCCAAGCAGAATCCTGCACCCAACGTGGAGGAATTAAGGGCCGGCAAAAATTTCATCCCGACAAAAATGTACACCGCTGAGGAGGACCAGCAAATCCTTAAATTATTCGAGGGCTTGCGAGTGGCCGATGTTTCCGATGGAATGGACAAGGTCGGACTTGCCAATATCGGCCTGATGTCGCCCGAAATTCATGCCCTCTGGAAAGATACTCAGAATTTCACACATCGTTTTATCGGCATTGCTGTCACTGTGCGATATGTCCCTACGAACAAGCCGCCGGCAATGCGCATGGAAACCAAGGCATTCGATAGCTGGGTCAGCCGGTGGTATAACAATATATCGAGCGAGCCGTTTGTCCCGTTGCTGCGTAAAGGCTCGGCTCTGGTCATCGACGAAGCACCTAACGCCGACGTCGGTTCTATCGGTTCTAACAACATCATGGGCTGGAAATTAGCCGGATGTGTCGGCGTAGTCACCGACGCCACCGCCCGCGACACCGATGAGATTATCACCGAGAAAATCCCGCTTTACTTCCGCAAGCCCGGCAGGGGTATCCGTCCCGGCAGGAACGAAGTCGAATCCGTCAACCGCCCTGTCGTCTGCGGCGGAGTTTTAGTTGAACCGGGCGATATCATCGTTGCCGATGGTGACGGCGTGATTGTCGTTCCAAGAGCACAGGCAAAAGAAGTCGCCGAATACGCAAAAGCGACCATCGAAGGCGATAAGGCCGGCCGGAGAAATTTATACAAACAGCTTGGCCTGCCGGAGGATAGTTCGGTCAAATAGTGACGATAATTATAATTTCAAATTAGCGGTATGGCTCAAAATGTAAAATCCCACAACAGGACTTTGCTTGAGTTGTATCGATAGCTTATAATTATTGCAGTCGATGTGGCCTTTAACAAGTAACACCGGCTTCAAATTTTGCCTCATCAACTTTGCTATTTTGTTTTAGCAAAGTGAAAAAGAAGGTACTCCCCTGGCCAAGCTTTGACTCTACCCAGACGGTACCCCCGTAGGTTTCCACAATTTTTTTAACAAGTGTGAGGCCGATGCCGGTATTTTCAAATTCGTCTTTGGGCTCAAGTGTATAAAATATTTGGAAGATTTTTTCGTAATTCTCCTTTTCAATTCCCTGGCCGTTGTCAGCAACGCTGAACTTCCATTTATCACCCTCTTCAACGCAACTGATTCTTATTTGCCCGTGTGGTTTGTCGATATATTTTATGGCATTGCCCAGTAAATTCTGAAAAACCTGCGTAATTTGTGTTCGCTCGCACTCTATGGCAGGTAGCTTATCATCAATTGTTATATCGATGTGATCAGGTTTAGAAACCATACTAATAATTTGCGGCATGAGATCATCGAGATTAATCAACTCCTTTTGATTCTTCAAGTGCCCCGCCCTTGAATACTTTAAAATACCCTCGATCAAATTATGCATTCGATCAACCTGGTTCGAGAGCATCTCCAATTTTTCTTTTCCATTCTCGTCCAGCTTATCCGCATAATCATCCGAGATCCACTGAGCTATCATCTTGATACCTCTTAACGGAGCCTTTAGATCGTGTGAAACTATATGCGCAAAGTCATTAAGCTCACGGTTAATTTTCCTGACTTGTTTGAGAAACTCCGCCTGTTTGTTTTGGGTCTCTATTCGTTCTGTAATATCCGTCGAAATTAGATTAACTCCAACAACCTGACCATCATGCATAACAGGCACAATGCGCGTTTCCCACCTCGTATTTGGTCCTCGTTCACCATAGGCACTAACCTCATAGCTGTCCGGCTCTCCAGTCAGAAAAACCCTTTCAATGGATTCTGATACGATCTGGTGTTGATCGGACGATACATATTCATAGATGGAAGTCCCAATTGCTTTTTCTAAATTGAATCCCGTCACACAATGATTAATGAACTTAATTCTGCCGTCTCTATCTATGGCAATAATATTATCAGGAATATTCTCCGCCAGTAAACGCCATTTCTTCTCACTCTCTTTTAGAGCTTCCTCAGCTTGCTTAAGAGACACTAATTCCTTTTTCTCTGTAACGTCATAAATGATTCCCTGGTATCCGTTGATTTCCCCATGGATACCTATGGTAAAGCAGGATAAAACAGTGATATATACTTTTCTGCCGTTGGATGTTTTGAGAGATAGTTCATTGCTTTTTAAATACTCTTTATCCAATCCCTCTAAAAAATGTGCTCTTTCTTCGGGATCAACCCAAAACCGTTCAGGAAGAAATTCCTGGTTAATGAATTCTTTTGGATCGGAAACCTCCAGTAGTCTAACGAATGCAGGATTGACATAAGCGATGACATGATTTAAGTCGGTCATATAAAAACCAATTTTGGAATCGTCCAGGAATTTAAGGATTGTCTCTTCTTCTTCTTGTACCTTATTCTTTACTGCTTTGAAGATGTCTGTTTGAGTCACAATCCCACACAGCTCATTATCCATCATCACTACCAACCTGCGAATATTCTTATTCTCCATAGTTCTGCTGGCACTAAAAATAGAATAATTCGGAGGAATGCTGAACACCGGAGAAGACATTATCTCTTCTGTTTTTGTATGGTAGGGATTCCTATTGAATGCAACGACTCTTTTGAAGAGGTCTCTTTCAGTAAGCAACCCTGTGACCTGATCTCCGTCCATAACAATGATGGATGAGATACTTCGCAAAGCCATTGCTTCTGAAGCTTCCGCTACACTGGCTGTACTTTGTATTACAGAAACATCCTGACTCATTATTTCGGAAATATCCCTCCACATACCATAAGATGTAATAACTCGTGTTAAATCAGTTTGTGTTATAATTCCAACTAATTTCTGTTCATCCAGGATGGGTAAGCGTTTGATGTGTCTGGCCTCCATAAATTCACTGGCTTCAAGGACCGACATATCAGAGGAAGCAGTCTCCACAGGAGATGACATTATCTCTGCCACACTTATCTTACGGGTATCTTTACCTTCAGCCACTGCTTTTTTAAGGAGGTCCGTCTCAGTAAGGATTCCTGTTACATTTTCGTTCTCTATAGCAATGATGCAGGAAATATTCCTCTCAGACATCATCATTGCGGCTGAAGCGACAGTCTCATTTGGTGAAATTGTAACGACATCCCCGCTCATCACCTGATTAACTTTCATCCAGATATTAGGAGAGGTCATATAATTGGTTGTAGAAATACCTTTCATCTTGTTTTTGGCTATATCTATAAACTGTCTTTTGTCAGCCATAAAATTCCCCTTTTCTATATATAAACTGTTCGTGTTCGTTTTCTTTAATCGGCAGTTATAGTGACAATTATTAGTAATCAAAACAACTATTAGGTCGGTACTGAGTAAATCCGTGGAAAAATTTATAAATTGCCACAATTTCTTTCCATAATTTTAGAGATAGTTCCGATAATGGCTGATTTCCTGATAACATAATCAATTTCAATTCACACCAAAATCGACTCCATGAATTTTTGAAGACATGCTTTGTATAATATTGAAGGAATCTCTCCGCCCGGAAATGTGAAACACCCATGGAGATTATCAGTCGTCTACAAAGAATATGCACCTGCAGAAGGAATTTTAGTGTGCTGGATACAAGTCACAAAGTCAGCCCAGAAACGCATCAAATCCGCAACTTCATTAATCATATTTAAAAATTGCAGCCCGACGAGATTAATACAAACAAGCCCACCTGTCGTATGACAGTTCATTCAAATAGTGCAAACATTAAATAGGGTCTCAACCTGTCGACTAATATTTCCTCAGAGCCTTAACGCCCGAACTTGTTTGTATTCTTATTCCAGAAGCATTGGTATCAGATGGGTCCACTAAGACGATTCCGTAAGTTACTCCATTCTTTGCTATTCGCAACGGCGAAGTCAATGTCCCTTCCGGCTCGCACGCTATACTGATAGTTTCTGTTCCATCATAAACGCGAAGACCAATATCAATCATCGGAGGCAGAGGCGGCGGCGGAACGGTCAGTCCTTTGATGCAAATATTTGCATTTTCGAAGCCACTTTGGTTAGTAATATCCCAAAAATTCACACCGTCACTACTATAATAGCTCTCTCCTGGATTTGCTGTTGCGCCGGAAGAGCGGTTTTCGATAGGCTTTTCAATAGCAACAGGATGAAAATATCCTGGCGTTGTGAATTTAATCACGATGCCGAAATCATCACCATTTGTCAGATTTATCGGCGAAGAGAGCGTAACCGTGTGGTACCCCGGATATGTCAAAGTGCCTGAAATTGAACCCATCAGGCCGGAGAACCAATTTCCATTAAAATGATCGTAAATATAAATTTCGTAAGAAGTATTTTTTTGCAGCGCATGAAAACCCACCTCGCCAAGGTATTCATTAGCTGTGGCTGTGAAGATATTGGCGCCCCAAAATGTGAACGTCTCGCCGGTGCCGATGGCACTTGTATGACCCAATGGATCACATTGATAGTTGGAAATATATGTTGAGATAGGTACCGCATCGCAGAAAGCTACCGCATACGGCATGTCCACATACGGTGGGTCCGAAGACTTAACAGCCTTGGAGTCGTGGTAAGAAATATAAAAATATCCATTCTCTCCCCAATCCTTTCCAAAGTCGTTTTTGGCTATCCATGCACCTTTGGCAGGTGCTCCGAACACGGTTTTATTATCATCCCATCCTACAAGCGTCACCGCATGTTGCTGGTTTTCATTACCATCATAATAATAAGTGTGATAAAAAGAATTATAATATGAATCCTTCCAGTACATACCAGCAAATAGTCCTCCATAGGTCATAATGGCATTCTTAATCTCATTCTCTGTAGTAAATTTTAACACCGTCTCTACATACTTCTGACACGTCCCGCCTGGAGATGGACGGTCGTCCCGGGGGTGATATGAGTCGTCTGATTCACTAACTGGTCCTGACCAGCGCGTAAGATAGGCAGTACTCATATCATCATTTCCACCTTCGCAGGGCTCTGTATCAAAACCGTGATGGTTCTTAAGATGGTTCTCCGAAAAGTCCCAATCCTCTCCTTTGTTCTTTTTGAGCCAGCTCTCCAATGATCCATAGGTTGCGAAACTCCAGCAACATCCGCAAGAGTCTTTATTTTTCACTGAGGTAACGTGATCCGAGTCCCTCAGGTCAAACCTTGCAGGTATTGCATTGAACAGCACATTTGAGACTTTCTCAAATCGCAAATGAGACCAATCAAACGTAGATGGAATGTAACCTTGCAAATTGTCTTCCTGGTCAAGCATTTCAAGGTTTGATGTTGCTCTTTTCCTTTGCCAGGCAATAAACTCTGGATTTAGAGGTGCCACGCTTATTGGCGGCGATTGAACAGGCGGCTGGGCCGATGCTGCCTGAACTAAAAGGGCGAAAAATAATCCACTGATAATCAGCCTCAGAAATAATTTCGAAAGATGTTGGTTGAATTCCGCACATCGCAAACTCGCGTCCCAATTATCAATAATTCGACATTGTATAAACTTAACCATGCTTTGCTTATCCTCAAATCATCGAACCATCTAACCCATCTATTCTCCATTCCTGAAAAATGAAGGCAAATCCCGAAAACACCGCTCTACAAATCAGTTCTTAACCAAATCTGGCCTGTAACTTTGGTCATAGCATTTTCTTCAGATTGTGAATCCACTGTTTGAATTATCAGACCGCCGGTTGCTTTTATGGCTCCTCCCCGAACCTCAAGCTTTTGACTCGGATTCGTTGTTCCAATACCGACTCTATTTCCTGTATTGCCATCCGGAAAGATAAAGATATCGTCATCTGGTGAGATGTAGATATCATCATCAGCTTCTAAATACAGGTCATTAGAACTCTCGCGGATCCTTGTGTTGTCATCGGCGAAAGTAATGTCTCCACCGGAGTTCAAACGAATATCTCCGGAAACATGGAGCTTCTCGGCTGGAGATGTCGTTCCAATACCGATATATCCACCGGTCTCAAAGATTATCGAATTTCCGAAACTGGTTGAGCCTGTGAATTTCGGGAAATAATTCGTTGTCCCACTGCCGGTAAATCCCTGTGATGTTGTTGGCAAAGCACTCCACGTCCCGAATCCCAAACTATCTGAAGTCAAAACGTAGCCGTTTGACGGGCTTGTTATTAGCTTGAAACCTGTCATCTGTATAGTTCCATCAACCTGTAGTTTTTCGGCAGGGCCCAATGTCCCGATGCCGACGTCACCGTCGTTGTCCACATAAACTGCACCAGTTGGAGAGCCATCTGCTGCATCGAGTGAATTGCGGCTTTCACCGCCATTGCTCTGACCGGAAACACTACCACCGGTATGAGCAAAAAGGGCATAAGGTACTGGTGAAATCTTTTGCCGCCGGCCTACGGTAGTGAAATTACCCGTACTGTCACCCGGACGGGTCAAAATCTCCAGCCATCGAGATTCGCCATTGAAAAGACCGCTGCCGAAGTCCAGTTCTGCAGTATAGTGGCCGTCTATAACTTCAATGTCTTCGATCGTAACCGGCCACGCTAACATGGTCCCATAGTCAGGATCATCGTAGAGATCGAATTCAAAGTCATAAATTCCATGCAGTGGCATGCCCTCCTCTGCCAGTATTCCCTGGTAAACAAATGCTGAAGAAAAAGCTGAAGATTTTTTAATTGCTAGGGAGTGACTACACGCGGCGATTTCAATGAAACTGGAATTTGGCAATGGCACGTCGAGTTGGCCATAGTCGTTTTTACCCCACGCCACAATCGAGCCGTCGGCCTTAAGCCCAAGACTGTGAGATTCACCCGCCACGATATCAATAAAATCGATATTAGGCTCCGGCACGTCGAGTTGGCCATGGTTGTTGTAACCCCACGCAACAATCGAACCATCGTTTTTAAGACCGAGACTGTGATATCCACCTGCAGCGATAGCAATAAAATCGGAATTTGGAGGCGGCACGTCACGTTGGCCATGGTTGTTGTAACCCCACGCAACAATCGAGCCGTCGGCCTTAAGCCCAAGATTATGCCACCAACCAGCTGCGATATCAATAAAGTCGGTATTGGGCT
>CAZMWN010000042.1:6238-17554 GCA_964569935.1 uncultured Pirellulales bacterium | reverse complement strand
TAACATGTATAATCATCAGCATCGGTTTTATCTTCTCAGCTATGAGCAGCACCGAGCCTAAAATAGCTTATAGCCAGGAACAATTCACCGCAAACAGCTCGGTCGGTGAAGGCAAAGGTATCCATCCGGGCAGGATTGCCTGGATTCATGACCCCAACGCAACCAACTGGGACGGCGATGGGCCGCCATACTGGTACGACGAGGAATGCACCGACCAAACGGTTGTTACCGAAATGCTATCAAAGGCACTTCAGGCATTAACAGGCGAAAGCAGCGATGCCAATTCCTGGGACGCCATATTCAGAAACTTCAATCAGCAAATGGGCAAGGATGACATCGGCTACATGGCGGGTGAAAAAGTCGCGATAAAAGTAAATTTCGTATTGATGTACGGCGTCAATAGCGGCGTCAAACCCTCCGGCTTCTGGGGTAACCGCCACAACCAGATAGACAATTCTCCCCAGCTCGCAATAGCACTTTTACAGCAGCTAATCGACATCGCCGGAGTCAGCCCCAACGATATAAGCATAGGTGACCCTACGCAGTGCATGCCGAATTACTGGTACGATATGGTCGCCACGGAGTGTCCGGATGTCGTCTATCTGACAAAACCGCGCTATCCTCTTTACGGCAGGACAACAGTGACTTTCGATCCGAATGCACCTTTCTACTGGAGCGACCCCGATCCCGCCCACTGGAACGATGTCACGCAACAGGATTATATTCCGGCACATTTCGCTCAGGCGGATTACTTTATTAACTTTCCCATTCTAAAAGGTCACGAACATGCCGGAATTACAATCGGCGGTAAAAACCACTACGGCTCTTTGAGAATACCAAACGCCCACGGTTACTACGATATGCATTGGTCGAGAGTATTGCCGGGCGAATCACCCGGGATGGGAAGGTACAGGGCAACGGTTGACCTGCTGGGACATCCGAAGCTTGGCGGCAAAACGCTCCTAACCTTAATTGACGGGCTTTACGCAGGCCAAAGCTGGGATTCCTTCCCGGTCAAATGGCAGATGGAGCCGTTCAACTATGACTGGCCGTCGAGCATTTTCCTCTCGCAGGATAAGATTGCGATCGATTCGGTAGCTTTCGACTTTTTGTATAACGAGTGGCCCACTCATCCACACATGTCCGGAGCGCATGATTATCTGCATGAGGCAGCACTTATCCCCGAACCACCGTCCGGCGTTATTTACGACCCGAACAACGATGGAGGACTAATTGAGAGCTTAGGTGTTCACGAGCACTGGAACAATCCGGTCGACAAACAATACAGCCGAAATCTCGATCCGAACGGAACCGGCATCGAACTGGTAACTGAACCATACGAAGACCTACCGGAGATTTCTTTAGAGGTGGAATAGCGAACTATTTAGAATAGCTTAGAGGAAGCATGTAAGAAGTATCGTGAGCAGAAGGGTGGGATATATTTAGATTGTATCAGTTGTTACAAACAAAACACGATTTTCATGTATCAATTTCAGCCTTTTTTTGATTTTCTTTGTAAGCTGGTCTGTAATCTTTTGGCAGTGCTACAAAATCCACGCCGAGGAAAAAATACTTCAAATTATTGTATTTCCTTGAAATGTCACTTTCAGAAGACTCCAAAGTAACTAATCTGAAACCGCGAGAAATGTGCCGTTTATTGCCTTATAAGCCGTTTTTCAGGATGGCCGATTCTATCGACAAAAAAGTCAGATATAAAAAAAGCGATAAATTTATAAAAAGTGTTACACTTCATACTGTTGGTGGAACATATTTACAGAGAATAACCTGGGCAGGTATACTACATCGCACACTATCATTTAAGCCTCTGCTTTCCTCTACCTCCTCCTCCTGGAGCAGGGGCTTTTTTAGGCGGTTTTTTAACTCCTGACTCGATGCCGACCTCGCGCCCGTAACTGTTTAGCCAAAGTAGCAACAGCTTGAAGTTCGTGAACATCCAGCAGCGAGCTTGACCTTTTTAATCGCCTCGATTCTACGGCTCTGTCTCTTCGCATTTTGTCGACACGCTTCTGCTTGACGATTTCACAATAATGTTGTTCGTTGTCAGCTAATAATTCAGCAGGCTGCCGACTCAGGGATTCATTAGTTACTCCCTGCTCTGTGATTTCGTAAAGAAGCTTTTCAATATGCGTCCTTGCTTTTTCCCACTGTTCCGAAGTCTTTTGTTGCAGATTCTGCTGTTTATTATGACATATCAGTATATTCATCCCCTTCGTCTTTCTTTTTCGCTTCAAAATTAACAACAGCAGAATCAGCATTGCAATGGCTACGATAAACAATCCCAATCCTGCAGTTCCAACTTGATAATATAGAAATGAAAAATACCGAGCGATCTGGTTTATAAAAATGTCCAAGGTCATCTTTTTCCCCTTCCAAATCTTGGGATTATCGTAAATCCGTTCAGTTTCGGTTACTATATAAGACCTTAGTTAGGGTAATTAGAGTCCAGAAGGTTTTTCCCTATAACCATAACACGAGACAAATAAATTCCCTTGTAACAGTCCGAACCAACAGAACACGCCTATCGATTCAAACCATTAGGTACCTGCCCTCAATGCATCTTCACTTCCAAACAAATTCTTTCTGTGGTGGAAAGCTTGATATGAAACTAAATGAAGCCTTCTCACCACTCCTCCAAATACGTCAGCCATAAATTACAGATGTCTATCATTTATGTCAAAAGAAAAAGTCCGATAAGAGCAATATTTATAGATAAAATAAAGCTCAAAACACAAAATATGAGACTGGGAAAATTGCACAAAATAGGCAACTTGATGCCGCTGATATAAAAAGAGCGGCTATTATCTTCATTAAAATATCAATAAAAGCAACGCCAATATTTTCATTCTCATACATTTTTTAAAATACATATCTATCTATATATAAGCATGTTATTGCTATAAAAAGAAACATAATCCGCACTTATTACTACCTCAAGAATCAAAACCCGCATTGAAAAACCACCGACAAGCCTCTAAATTCAAAAGCGTCAATCAATTATGAAATCACCTTTTATCTGACGAATATATCATCCATTTCTCTACAAACTGTAAATACAGCCCTTTTTTTGTTCGATAATATTACTGTCTCTGCGAAAAGCAGTATTTATCGCCTGTACACGGAGATTGTTAAATGCGAATCAATTATGTTGTATCTTCGATGATATTTTGGGGACGGGAACACCCGCTGTCTTTAGAACAAGAGTGCCTGTTTCTTCAATCTATGGGCTTTGGTATAGAACTGTGGCCAAACATAAAAGGCCAGAGTGAGTGCAGATACGAAAGACGTAATTGGGCCAGGCTGGCTGCTGCTACACAAGGCATGTTGGTAGTAATGCGTTCACGTGATGATAACCCAATATTGGAACAATGGAATGAACAGATCGAATGTGCCAAGGTACTTGATGCAAATATCGTTACCGATTTAAAAAGCATCGGAATTCCAAATGGACCGGAACTGAACGGTAGTGGTTTTACCGCTGAAATAGTCAAAATGGCTGAAAAGAATAACGTCAAGTTATGCCTTGAAACCGGCCCATTGTCGCTGCTCAGACAGGTCGGCGAGAAATTCGATTCATTATTATACTGCCTTGATACAGGTTATGCAAATCTTGACAGCGAACATTCCTTCAAGCAATATGTTGATGATTTGGCCCCAAAAATAGCTCACCTTCACCTGACTGACAACTACGGCCAGATAGACGACCATGTACCACCCGGCGTACAAGGTGGTATGCCTCGGGAAAACTGGGATTATTTATTGAATGTCCTATGTCAAAACGGCAACGAAATAATTGGCTCACTTGAAATGTGTCCCTGTATGCCATCTGTTATGATACGCCAGGCAACCGAGTTCTTATTTGATGTATTGAAATGGCCGAATCAACCGAAAAAACAGACCGGCTATACCAACGGTTACTTGTAGACCCACATAACCAAAGCCGCATTCACAGCACAGTAACTCACTTATTTAAAGAGATATATTAATATTAGCTTCTCTTTCTGCATTCCTTCTGCCAATTGGAAAATCCATACATAGGTTAAGAACCTGAGATACCATCTCCTTTTTTTTATTCACGAAAAAAGGGTAAATCCGATAATTTCCTCACGTAATTCGCTAAATGACAATATGACAGGGAGAGGTAAAAAAAAGCATTGACAATTTCGTACAAAATCTATATAATAATCTTAATATTTATAGCTCACCAATTATTCTGTGGGAGGTACAGTTGATGAAAATCTTTGTGTATATCTTGTCAATAGCTGTTCTAATTACCGGCGGTTGCCTTGCAGGAAAAAGTTCCTTTAGATCCAGCTACGACTTTAACAATGTGGAAAAAGTTGCCATTGTAGCCATCGAAGGTGATGTGAAAAGCGAAATCGCCAAGGATCAAATTGCAGATTTCTTCGCGATGGAATTATTAGATAATGGCTATGCACCCATAGCGCGGGCACAGGTCAGAAGGAAACTTGAAGAGCAGGAACTCGTATCAAGTGACCTGACAACTATTGAAGCAGCTACAGAAGCTGGACTGATTCTAAAAGTTCCCGTGGTTTTAATTGTTAATATACCCCGCTTCGATGAAGAGCTAACAATGACTGCAAAAATAATTGACGTTGAAGACGGTAGTATTGTATGGATGGGTAAAGGGACAGGCAAGACCGGGCGATCTGTACCAGGAGCTTTCCTGGGAGTGATAACCGGAAGCAGTACAAGCAGCGAGGAAAATGATCTAATGAGCGGTCCGATAGCTGAGTTATTCGGTGGTGAAACCGACCCCGCTTTAACACCCGATGAGGAACAAAGAATTCAACGCATAGTAAAAAGCATTTGTACCAGCTTACCAATGAGATCGACTACCAATTGGTAAAGATTATTAATTCTGCATCGGTTTAGCAGAATTTTACAGACCTATAAGAGGCTAAGGATAAAAATCCTTAGCCTTTTTTTTGTTCTATTCGTTGTCCCGCTTCTAAAAAACTTTCTAAAATATTTCATCTATCAAAGGCAGAATTACTGATAACCAGTTCTTCCGAAATATTTCGGCGTATATAACGTTCATATTTGGTGTCGTAATAATCTGCATCAAGTAGCACAAAGAATTTGTGAAAAATGTTTTGAATTATTGCAGTTTAGAAACATTTCTGATAAGATTCTGAAAATTGAGTGCGAAGAATCCATTCAAATTAGGTGAAAGCGTAAATACGGAACAAACAAATAGTCTCCTGAAAAACCGATATTAATTACAGCTTTATGCACCTAAACTTATAGGACACAAAGCGATATGACATCCAAAAGCTGAAAAATGTGACATATATGATGAATAAAAACTATCGTAACTATATTCTCCATTTTTTCTTAATCCTGGTTATTTTTATTACAGGGTGTAATGCACCTAAAAGCAACCTTCTAAAGTTTAATACCTCTTTCAAAACAGATTATTTGAAGTCCTGTAATTTCGATAATTCCATAAAATTCGCACAGTCAAAAACCAGCAAAGGCAAAAATCCTAAAGGAGAAGATTTATTATGGTCCATGCAGCTTGGCTGCGTCGAAAGAATCAGACAGAACCACAGACAAAGTAATGAATATTTTGATAAATCAGAAGAGATGCTGAACTTCTTTGATTACCAAAATAAAACAATCGATTCCACTGCTGCAATTGCCGTAAGTGAGAATATTATTCCTTATGTGGGTCAGGAATACGACGGCATAATGATCAATACCTACAAGGCTCTTAACTTTATGGCCCTCGGTGAAAACGATTTGGCGAGGGTTGAGTTCAACAGGGCCCTCGACAGGCAAAGACGAGCAAAAGAAAATTTCGCAAAAGAAATAAAAAAGCTTCAGGACGAATTAGAAAAGGACCAGAAAAAAGAGGATTCGCATGTCAAAGAAAACGTTGAAAATCCTGAAACCAGGCAGTTGATAGCTGATAGATATCCCGGTTTATACAATTTTGAGTCCTACCCCGATTTCGTGAATCCCTTCACGACTTATATTGCAGGGGTTTTCTTTAATCTTGTCGGTGATTATTCTAAAGCCTCTTCTCTTCTGAAGGAATCATACGGCATGGTTAGTGACAACGATTTTATGGCGGAAGATTTAGCTGTAACCGAACAGGTTCTCGACGGTCAAAAAGAGTTGAAAGATACGGTGTGGGTGATATTTGAAAATGGTATGGGGCCGATTAAGGAAGAATTCAGAATTGACATACCCCTGTTTGTTGAAACGGAGAAGGTAAAATATGTTGGGATCGCCCTGCCAAAACTCAATTTTAGAGAGCAGGCCTATCCCTATCTGTCTATTACAGCCGGCGGTAATAATTATAAGACCCAATATGTTGCGCACATGGACCGGGTCATCCAAACGGAGTTTAACAAAGACTTCAAAGGTACTCTAACCAGAGCTATTATTTCAACTACAGCAAAAGCGGTTGCCCAGTATGCCCTGGAAAAGAAAGGCGACTCCTCTTCCAAACTTGCTTCCTTGCTCGTCGCCGCCTATTCGTTCGCCACAACCGCCGCCGACGTCAGGATTTGGACCACCCTGCCAAAGGATTTCCAGGTCGCCAGATTTCCCATACCGTCGGATAGGCTAATCACAATTGAACCTCCCGGCGAGGAATCTTTTCAAATAAAAATACCCACTTGTAAAAATTCACTGGTTTATGTTAGAATACCGTTCCGGCTGGCAAGGCCGGTTTATGATGTGGTAACATACTAAATCATTAGAATAAATATTGATGGAGAAACAATATGAAAAATTTAGGAATCTTATTAACCATGTTAATAGTTCTGGCCTGCGGTTGCTCCAAAACACAAGACTCAAGAATCCATATGAGAGAAGGAATCGGAAGTGACACACTCGGGAGCAATATAGTCACAAGGCCGGTCACCCATGCTTTCAGTGCCCTGATAGGTGAAGGTCTTGAAGTTACTGAGGCTGTAAAACGGAGAAACGATGCCGGGATGCTTGAGCTTTATATAACCGGATTCAACAAATCGTATGACACTAAACGCTTCAGATACAAAGTCGAATGGCTGGATGCAGACGGGCTTCCGGTCGGGACAAAAACCAGTACGTGGCTACCGATGTCGGCAACAGGAAAAACAACCTTCAGCTTTAAGGTCGTTGCGCCGAGACCGAACGCCGTAGATTTCAGAATGGACACAAGAAAGTGGGAGTAGAATATGAAAGCAAAAATAGTAAATATCATAATGTTAACAAGTCTTGTAGTGGCTGGTTGTTCCGGCCCGGAAACGACGAACATCGACATCATGAACGATGAGGGAAAAGCCGTCATGGCCCTGGATTACAGGGACTTCGACCAGGCCGCAAGTAAACTGATTCAGTCCATGGTCGGTTCTGGTGCCCTTAAAAAAGAAGGAGGCGGCAGATATGTAGTAGCCACCGGCCGAATCACAAATGATACGATGCAGAGAATTGACACCGACCAGCTAATGGTAAAAATCGAGACGGAGATGCTCAACAGTGGACAAGCGGTTATGACCTCGGCAATCGGTTCCGGTGCCGACGAGCTCCTTCACGAAACAAGAGAGCTCAGAGATTCCGATGAATTCGATCAGGATACGACAGCCCAAAAGAAAACTCTCATCGCGCCGGAACTGACTATCTCCGGCAAAATCTTTCAGAGAAACATTCGCTACGACCGAAATCGTCAGCAGGTCGAATACTATTTCCAACTGAAATTGAGCGATGTAAAAAGCGGACTAAGATTTTGGCAGGACGAAGTACTCGTTGGCAAAAGAGGCAGCGATAAATCCGTTGCCTGGTAAAAAAATTAACAGTTATGCCATTCGGAGAGTGCAAAGATGAAAAAGATAATATGCATATTCACACTGTGCCTGTTGACTGCCGCAGTTGCAATCGCCGAAGATGCTCCAGCCGCAAAGCAGGAACCTGCCGGGAATACAGACAACAAACCTGATGCAGCCAAGGGTCTTTTGAAAACCGGAACAAAAAATGTCATTATCCGCGAAGTCACCGGTCAGGGCCGCAACAGAGACGAGGCTATAAAGAACGCCTTATACAGGGCTGTCGAACAGGTAAGAGGTGTCAAAATCGATTCCGGCAAATATGAATTCGGTTACAGCGGTGCGGGCGCCGGAATAAGTACAGAACAACCGGGCCAAAGAAGAATTGAATTCGATTCGGTAGATGTTGCTACACAGGGTACAGTTTATACAACCGAAATCGGCGGGCTCGTAAAGAGCTATGATGTTCTCGAAGAAAAGCAAACCGACCAGGGCACTTACCAGGTCAAACTCCGGGTCTCTGTTTACGACTATGCCGCACGCGGGCAGACTCAAAGAGTAAAAATCGCCTTAATGCCCGTTAAAACAATGCAGAATAATTACCGCTTCCTGAAACTCGCAATACCCGGTGATATTCTTTCCTCGCTGTTTTCACAGCGGCTTGCAATGGGGCTGACTCAGACCAACAAATTTGCTGTTCTCGACCGCGAAAGCATTAGTGACTTTGTCGGCGAAAAGAGAATGCTCCTTTCCTTCGACGCACCTCTTGGAGAACAGGCAAAGCTTGCTGAAACTCTTGGCGCTGATTATTTACTTGTCGGAACAATAACCCAGGCCGTTATCGAGAAGATAGACAAACGCCTCAAGGCCGCCAATTATACAGTGACCGAATTCAAGGCAAGATTCAATTTCAATTATCGCCTTGTTGACAGCTCTACGAAGCAGATTATCCTGGCTTCGAATGTACAAAAATACCTCGAAAATGAAGAGGTCAGAAAGCTTGCCGACGAACAAGACCCTACAGAATGGGATTCGGCCCAGGTGCGTGATGCCTTTATTTCCCTAATTGCCAACGATGTAATAGAGGCGATAATCGACCGTGTGTATCCTATCAAAATTGCCGCTATACAGCAGGGTGACGACCAGATGATAATTCTGAACCAGGGCGGTGACAGAATGGCAAAAGGTATGCTGCTCGATGTGTTCGAGCTGGGTAAAGAAGTCTTCGACGTCGATACCAAAGAATCGCTGGGAACAATCGAAAATCGTGTTGCCACCATAGAAGTACTAAAGGTTGCTCAAACAATGTCGTACGCAAAAGTGGTTTCAGGCGATTTGTCACAGATTTCCAAAGGTCTTGTCTGTCGCGTTAAAAAAGCGAAAAAGGCTGAAGAGGTCGGAGCAAAACCGGATATTATTCGAACTGAAACAGGAGGCGTCAAGCTGCCATTCGATAAAAAGTGATTGTTTTGGACAGCTTTATTATTTCAAAGTAGTAAGGGTTGCAGAGCTCAAGCCTGCTTAACTATCCCTTACCGCCCTTTGAAATGCTTCGATATTTTCTGTCGAAACACCAAACGGCATTCCCCCGCCGCAGGAGAGAATGATACGGCTTTTGTCATTAACAGACTCAATCGCCGATTTAACACTATTGCACACATCTTCGGCGGTACCTTCTGCAAGAACGTCACGGGGAGGAATATTTCCAAATAAAGTAACGGCATTGTCCGTGAGTTCTTTCATTTGCGACAGACTATGCTCGAAGCTAAAATTGAATAGATTCACGCCGATTTGAGCAAGATAAGGTGCACACACAATACCGGCGGCGTCGTTATGAAATAACTTTACAGCAACATCAAACGACTGGTAAATGTTTTTCAGATAGGGTAAAGCGCTTTGTTTGAAATCCTGCTCTCCGAGAAAACCCACAATGTCATCAAGGATGAATACACCGTCAATGGATGGGAATGTTTCGATTTGATGTTCGAACCAGTCTATGATGAAATCCGTTATTGTGCTAAGCAACCGTTCAATTTGTTCCGGATCTGTGCGAATCGCCATAAGGAATTCCGTGCTGCCCATCAGAAAGGATGCTATATTCAACGGTCCGCGTGATATTGCGAATTTAATGCTGTGACCTTCCCGCTCAATCTGGCTCTGGTAATGTTTGAGTCGATTGAGGACAAATGGCAGCAAACCATCCTTTCTCGGATCAGGCTTACTAAGCGAATCGATTTTTTGAATATCAGTTATGATTTTCTCCGGGAAGGGCAGCTCATTCTCCTGCCAGGAACATTTTGCCCCGAAAGCGGACGGCTCGGTACACATTCCAAACTCGGCCCAGAACCCAGGCATAAAAATAATGTCAGGAAATTGCCGAACCGCTTTCAGATTGGCCTCGAACCACATCTGTTCACTGGAGAAATAGTCGAGAGCGGATATACCCGCCCAATCCGGAAACCAGGGACTGTCGATAATGAAACCTACCGGCAAAGGCTCAATGACCTCGCCGTTTATTATAGCCAATAACTTTTCCCACTGTTTATTTGTCATGATACCTTAGGCTTTGAACGAACAAAATGAACAACAACACAAAGAACTATAAAACCAACAAGCAATCCGATTCCGCGCCACTGCAGCTTTGACCAAAGGCTCCAGACGCTGCCGAATGATGCGGCACCGGCTGCTAACGCCATAAGAATATTCCAAAGGATGCGTTTGAAACCAATAGGCATATTATCGCCGAGAAAACTCTTCTGATTCATTAGCAGGAAGAAAGCAAAGTACGCGATGGGCAGAAGTACCATTGCAAAGACGGATGTCGGCACTGCAAGATATGGTGCAGCATCTTTCCAGAAAAACGGCCCGAGTGCCCCGACACAAACCATAAGAGACCCGATTCTCTGCGGCCAGCCCCGCGGTGGTTTGCCGAGCAACTCGGCAAAGCAAAGTCCATTGATTGTCATCAGCATTGTTGCAGCGCTCATTGCCATTCCGATAACGCCGAATCCGAACAGATATTGAGCAATCACCGGACCGGTAAGCGGTGTCAGAGTGTCGGCCAGATTAAAGGCATCGCGCTTGACCAGCATGGCCGCCATTCTCTTGTCGGCCCAGGGTAACGCCTCCGTCTTTTGCTCTAACTGTTCGGGCGTAAGTTTACTGAATTCATCCTTGCCAATCTGGAATTGCAGCCTGTTCTTAAGCAGTCCGTTGTAGGGACCGACCAGGTTTGGAGCCGGCTCAGCTGTTATTTGACCGCCAGGTTCATCGGCGACTAAACCCGCTGCCGGTGCGGCATGGAACTGGCTGCTCGATGCTATTACAACACAACCGGTCGCAAGGATAAAGGGGATGAACAATCCTGTTGACAGATCAAAGATAGCCAGGCCACGGAAGTACTTGTCCCAACCTTTGCGCAGCATTGAGTACGGCAGCAGGAAGGTCATATTAATACCCACAGCCGTTGCGGCAGCGCTGATCATCACATCACGTTGCTGGCCCACAATCATATTCGTCC
>CAZMWN010000042.1:0-6228 GCA_964569935.1 uncultured Pirellulales bacterium | reverse complement strand
CCAGAAAGGCCGGAATTGTTCGGTCACCTGCTGGATATGCGGCATGATTATGTCGGTCGGTTTCATGAACAGGCTCAAATCGGGAATAAGGCCGCTCAAGATTTCTCCCCAGAGAATCCTTCCTTCGATACTAAGCTTGACGACAACACCGACAAAACTCAGAACAATGATACTAACAATTGTCTTAATCAGGATTTCAAATATCTTGACACCCCTGCCCCCAACACCATATGTCATTGTAACAGTCAGGCAGATTGCCAGAAATATAGCACCGGCAATCATTTTTCCTGGTATCTCACCCATAACTGTAGGGCCGATGAGCCCGGGCATAAGGTTCTGCCGCAATGCTGCCGTTCCGAGTGCGAATTGAGGAAGCGACCAGACGAGGTTTGCCATCATCGAGGCAAGCAACCAGCCCCAACCGAGTACCGGGCTGACGTGTTGGTTTATGCCGCGTAAGGGACGCTGCCCTGTCGAGAGCGTTACATACGCGATTGCGCTGAGCATGATGATACCTAAAATCATTGCAAGGGGCTGGAGCCACATAAAGCTAAAGCCCACCAACACACCCAGATAAAGACTCGATGACAAAGAACCGCCGCCCAAGGTGATTCCGCTTTGCAACCAGCCGGGACCCGATAATCTTACAAATACCTTAAATAACGCTCCCTTACCCTTCTTCCGAGCATCCAGTATCAGTTGACGATCCTTTTCGATACGAGGATTCATATGCATAACCTGTTGGTCTTTCCTTTGTATGCCTGAATTCTCTTGCCGATTAGGCGTCATATCAGATCTCCTACTATTGATAATCCGGCTTCTCTCTGCTTATGATGCTTTAACCCACACTATATTGATTCTGCCAAAAATTGGCGGATTCTCCATACCCAGATTAAGCCGTGTATTGTCGGATTGGATGGAGACTCTGTCAATCACTTTTTTCTTAAGATATTAAACCGGAAGTCCGGACAGGAAGAAACAACAGAAAGATGTCGTTCTATTGAAATAAAAATTTTCTCCGGCACAAGCAAATTAGTCCTAAAATATGACGTATTCTCCACTTTAAGGGCATAGATGCAAAATCCAGAGTTCCAGGTGCCCCCCCATATTGAGCAGGTAAATGCCGTAATTCAATAAGGTATGCCCAACAGGGTAAAAAGCCACGAGGTATGTCCTTGCCTTTGCTTTTTGTCATTAGTTCCTTATTAAAGTTGATGATTCTTTATCTTACTGAAACGGATATAATGAAAAAACAACAAAAGGAAAGAAATTCCCGCGCCCATTATGATAGAGAAAAAGAGTCTGTAATAGTAGAAGCTGATTCAGCGATAAAAAGCTCGTTACGAAAGAGAAAGCAAATTTTGTGGTTCAAGAGCCGGATACAACATTAGTAAAAGCAGCAATCAAAGGGGATACAGAGAGCTTTACAGAATTGTGTCGACGATATTACCCGGCCATGGTCGCAATCGCTCACTCTATTCTGGGTGACAGAGATTTGGCAGAAGATGCCGCCCAGATGGCTTTTGCAAAGGCTGCGGTTAAGCTACCACAGATAAAAAATAAAACGAAATTTCCCGGTTGGCTGGCAGCCATTTGTAGAAATTTAGCAAGAGACCTAATCCGGCGTGAAAATGGTCACCAAAGAACCAATGAGCTTTCAAGTATAGCAACAAAAACAAACAGTGACGATTCAACTGAAATTGTAAGAGAAGCCCTGAACAAACTATCGGCCTCAGGAAAAGAAATGATTTATCTTCGGTTTTACAACGGCCTCTCTTACGAACAGATTTCTTCGGTACTTGGAATATCCGAACAGGCGATAAACGGAAGGCTGCGAAGGGCAAAGAAAAAGATGGCACAAATTTTAAGACGTGAAGGTTTCGGCAAGGTGTGATTATGAAAGAACAAAAAAATGATAAATGGCTGGATGACCTAATCTCCAAGACCATTAATACAGAGAAGCCACAATTCGATGCCCGGAAGTGGAAACAAAAATTCCCTGAAGAATTTCAAATACTTCAATCACGGGCGGACAAAGAATCGACATCATTTCGGTGGATCAGTATCTTAAAAAACCCAATTGTTAATCTTGCCGCGGCGGCTGCAATTATATTGGTAGTAGGTCTTTTCCTTGGCCGGGACGGGCATACGCCTGAAATCCCGACAACCAGGCATCGAGAAGTCACCCAACCGGAAACGAATTTGATGTCCATGATGTCAATGAGATTGTCTTACCAACAGGGAGGATTCGATGCACTTGACCAACAGTTTCGAGATACTCTTGATGTGTTGGGACCGCGGTCATCAAGTATTTCGATGCGGGATTTGATTGAAGGGATAAACGGAACTTGAAATAGAAAGGATAGAATAATGAAGAGAATATATAATTGTTTATTTACTAAGTTGATATTCATCGGTTTAGTGGTAATATTTGCCACACCAACGGTTCTGGCAATTCCACCCGACCCGGACAACGCGGCGTTGTTATACTACCAAGGATTTCTTTCTTTAGCAGAACTCGACAAAGATGCACGGGACCATATTGCGGATGTGGCCAGAGGTGAGATTGCGCCGGACGATACAACCCGGGAATACATAAACAAATGCAAAGGCGCGATACAGTTCGCCGAGGCAGCCGCCCAGGTGCCGTTTTGTAACTGGGGTGTAAGATACTCGCAGGGTTTCGAGTGCCTTCTGCCTCAAATGGCGCAGGTGCGGTTACTGACCTTTGTCCTGGCCGCCGATGCACACATACGCGCTTCGGATGGTGACTACAGAGGAGCCCTCGAGCGGTGTCTGATGACGGGGACACTTGCTCGCCATATCGGTGACGATACGATCATTTCATATCTTGTGACTTTATCGGTACGAACACTCGGGTACAAGTGTATGCAGGACATTGTCGGCCAAATCGGCCGTGATGCGGAATTGCTCCGATGGTTTAAGCATGAGCTTGTAACATCCAATATAGTGGATCTTTCTCCCGTCAGGCCGCTGAAAACCGAAATGGAGATTGTGACGGACCTGATGCAAATGGATAATGTCGAGAAGATGGTCCGGATTTTTGCCGATTCCAGCCTCGGAGTTATTACCGGTTCCAATGAGAAGAAAATCAGAGAAATTGTCAAGACGATTGACGAGAAGACCCTGGAGCAGGCCAGGCGGATTTATTCGGAGCGTATGAACTCGGTCCTGGTAGCGTTAAGTACTCCTATACCGTATGAACTTGCTGATGCACAGTTGAAGCAGTTGTCAGACAACTTTGACCCAAACGATCCGGCAGAGGCATTGGCAGGAGCATTCGTACCGGCATTCTCCAAGATATATCATCAGGATACAATGCGTAGAACATCCTTCAACGCTATTATTGCAGCTATCGAAATCTATCTCAGCCGGATTAAAACCGGTAAATTGCCGGATGAACTGCCCAAAAATATGCCTAAGGACTTATTCAGCGGTAAGGATTTCGAGTACGAAAAAAACGATGATGGTTTTGTCCTTCGCTGTCGGGGAAAGGATTTGGATGTCTATAAATTTAAATTCAAGATTAAAAAGTAGTGTGAGGATAATATCCACTAAAAAAGGCCGAGCTTAAAGGCTCGGCTTTTTTATGCGCAAAAAAATCTGAACAAAACAGAAATTCCGTCTTGTTAACGGCTCGCAATTAAATTCTCTAATCACGCATGGCTATAGCTTTCAAATATAGAACGAAAATGGAATCCACAAATAGCAAGCGTAACGGCCAAGTGAAAATATCGCGGTCTTCTGAGGGACCAGAAAATGAGTTTCCAATAGGAAAGCCGACCTTTACCTATTATTCCGAGATGCCAGATAGATTTCAGAAGTGCCACGATATCACAGAATCTATATTTTGCCTTGTTATTTTTCCCGGGTTTAAAGTCCCTGAGAAATGTCAGGATTCTTTCATAGTAGTTCCTGGGCGAATATATCGTGCTTACAACTTTTTTATACCCTTTGAGAAGATCTTCAACCCCCATTTTAGGGATAAAATTTATCGAGAAATCCGTGTTATCGCCGGTACTTTCTTCCGAGAGCCTGTTCTCGGTCATAAGTCTGCTATATAGTTTCGTTCCTTTGGGAGCGTTGAGCAACCCGACCATAGCAGTAACCACCCCACTTTTTTGGATGAAATGGATCAGGTTATCGAAAACTGATGATTTATCGCTGTCGAAGCCAAGAATAAACCCAGCTTGAACCTGCATTCCGAATCGCTGGATCTTTTTGACACAGGCAACTAAATCTCGCCCTTTGTTCTGGACTTTATTGCATTCGCTCAAACTCTCCTCATTGGGGCTCTCAATACCGACGAAAACACAATCAAAACCGGCCTGCACCATCAAAACCATTAATTCTTCATCATCTGCGAGATTGATTGATGCCTGCGTATTGAACGTAAAGGGATATCGTCTCTGTTTCATCCATTCTATGATGGCAGGAAGTAATTTTGTTTTAAGACGGATTTTATTTCCAATAAAGTTATCATCTACAAAAAATACTTCGTCCCGCCAACCCATTGCATACAGACTCTCCAATTCCTCTAATACCTGACCCGTCGTCTTTGTACGAATCCTATGTCCGAACAGTGCTGTAACATCGCAGAAATCGCAATCGAAAGGACACCCCCGAGAATATTGGATGCACATCGTGGCGTACTTCTTCATCTTGGCCAGATTCCAAAGGGGAATCGGGGTTTGATGCAAATCCGCTTTCTCATGTGTGTTATACACTTTTCTGGGACAACCGCTCTGAAGGTCTCGTACGAACAACGGCAAAGTCAATTCGGCTTCGTTGAGCACCAGGTGATCTACATGCACATACTGTTCAGGCAGACTTGTAAAAAGAGGACCGCCCGCTACAACTTTTTTTCCAATTTTCCGGCATCGCTCAATGACTTGATCCACAGATTTTCGCTGGATGAGCATGGCCGTAATAAATACGTAGTCGGCCCACTGAATGTCCCGATCTCGCAATTTCGTTGTGGTCATATCAATCAGCTTTGTTTCCCAACTTTTGGGTAGTATTGCGGCAACTGTCAATAATCCCAGAGGAGGCACAACGGCTTTTCTTGAGATGAACTTCAAGGCGTTTTTGAAACTCCAGAAAGTAAGCGGTATGTCCGGATTGATAAGAAGTATCTTCATATTAAAACTCCTGTATTTATATACCTATCAGGAATAGAGCTGGACCAAAGGGGGGCTTGTTGCGATATATCTAAATCAACAGGAGGTTAACGATGCGTTCAGAGAAGCTGATCCTGGCTGATTAAGACTAATAAGGGCTTTAATGGATACAAGTCTCATATCGGAATGAATAACTCTTCGCATCTAACTGCTTTTTCAAATTCGCTTAAACCGGCCTAATTTCCTTACTCAAGCATTTTACAATAAAATAGCCAACTAATTTTTTTGTCGGTTTTCAAACCATGCATTGTACACAAAATATATGAGATTAAAACAAAAAAGACTAATTATTCCGGAATTTTACAGGTGTGATTTTAGGGAAATAATTTAAATATTGACAAGGCCCGGAAATGTAGTAATATAATAAATAAGAGATAATACAAAAGATTAGAAATTCTTTAAGCCTCAAAGGAAGATAACTAACCTTTGTGGCTTTTTTGCTTAAAGGAATAAGTATGAAAAAGCCGTTAAAAACTTCGCTTGATGGCAGAAAATGCCAGTTTCCGGGCTGCAAGTGTACCTTGAGTATCTATAACCATGAGGCCTTCTGTCATGTACATCGTGACAAAGTGCTTCAGGGGCAAAAACCGAAGATTTTAACTTATCTTGAAGCATCAACCGAATAATACAGATAGTGCTAATAGCTACTTTTTGTAAAAGACGAATTTTATTTATTTTTTAATTGAGTCACATCGGTTATTATGTTATTATGCTGTTTTAAGTGGTGAATATTCTTTCATCTCTCAGGAGTATCCCCCATAAACTAAAAAATGAGAGAAATTATTTAGTCGGCCAACATATCGGCCAAGGAGAATTACAAGTGAGTATAGGTACAGTAAAATGGTTCAATTCGAGCAAGGGTTTTGGTTTTATTAATCCGGATGATGGCAGCGATGATTTGTTCGTCCATCATTCAGAGATTAAAACCAGCGGCTATGCATCGCTCGATGAAGGCCAAAAGGTCGAGTTTGAAGTCGGACAGGGCAAAAAAGGCCCATGTGCAACTAATGTGATTCCTTGCTAATTA
>CAZMWN010000041.1:0-17818 GCA_964569935.1 uncultured Pirellulales bacterium | reverse complement strand
TCAGAGGTTACATTGAGTACGAGCGAAATAGCGATTGGACAGAATTGGGTTAGAGATAATCTTGATGTTCTGAGTCTGTGGTTCTACGGCGATCCGAATAATCCCACAACTGAGCAGTTATACGTCAAGCTCAATAATTCCAAAATAGTATATGACGGTGACGCAACCGACATAACAGTACCGCAATGGACACAGTGGGACATCGACCTATCGGCCTTTGGTATCAACCTGTCTGGTGTTACGCAGATTGGTATCGGTCTGGATAAGATTGGTGCAATCGGAGGTGAAGGGATTATATTTATCGATGATATTCGATTGATTAGTCCCGAGCAGTAACCATAAAATGAGCCTTACAATATAATATGATAATTATTTGTATAGAGGTTTATATCCGCCAATTTGATATCAGTGATACTTGAAAAGTTGCTTATGATTTGATATTTCTGTAGGTGCGTAGCTAAAGCGCGGTTAATCTTTATTGCAACTTTTTAAAGCAGGATTATTATATGCAGTAAATTGATGTTTTAGTTTCTGTTGTATTGGCTTTTGATATAATTGAGGGTGCCGCCATTGCGGTCGTTCTGCTCTGTTGTTGGCGTACTGGATGTTTAACCAGAGAAGTGGTAATATTGTTGATGATATATGCAGAAATAGCAACGACGGCACCCTTTGCCTATTCAATATAAAAAGGAGACCATGAGTACAAACGGGAGTGTTGAGAACAACGTCGGTTCGAATCTTTAATTAAAATTGATTTACAGACCATGCAAGAAAAACATAAAGTCCTACTTATGATGGAGACCTCAAGAAAATACGGGCGGTCAATTCTGCGCGGAATCGCAAAGTACTCTCGTGCTCATGGACCCTGGATATTCTACAGGAAGGCTCCTTTCTACTGGGGCACAAGCAGCAAAAAGGCAGCTTTACAACGACTGCTTAAGCTCGATATTGATGGTATAATTTTACGGGAGCAACGTGAAGAAGAATTAAACGACAGGATACTTGCTTTAGATCTTCCCGTTATTGTCGCTCCTTATAGGGAATTATTTCCAGGTTTACACAACATCGTGACCGATGACGCAGCTATAGGGAGAACAGCTGCTGAGCATCTCCTGCGTCGAGGCTTCAAGCAATTCGCCTATTGTGGATTCGGACAGATGTATTATTGGTCCCGTGAACGCGGCAAAGGCTTCAGCAATAGAGTCAGCCAGGCCGGATTCGAAATCCACCATTACGAATATGAACACCCAAAATCAAGGTATCCGCACTCATGGGAGAAAGAGCAGGTTATCCTGGTGGACTGGCTAAAGGGATTGCCTAAGCCCGTTGCCCTGATGGCCTGCAATGACGATCGGAGTCAGCACGTTCTTGAAGCCTGTAAAATTGCAGGTCTTAATGTGCCGGAGCAAGTTGCCATCATTGGGCTTGGTAATGACGATCTTGTTTGTGATTTGGCGTCACCACCACTGTCAAGCATAGCACTGGGTGCTGAAAAAGGAGGATATGAAGCCGCTGCAATGCTGGACAAACTCATGAAAGGTAAGCAAGTAGCAAATAAGAGAATTGTTGTGCCCACGCTTTACGTTGTTACAAGACAGTCAACCGACATACTAAAAATTGACGATCCATACGTGGCCCAGGCTATGCGTTTTATTTACCGGCGAGCGAAGAGAGATGCCATTCAGGTCGATGACGTGCTTCGAGCCGTACCTATATCACGCCGGAGTTTATACGAACGATTTGCCAGGGTACTGGAACGACCGGTGCATGAAGAAATCAAGCGTGTTCGTGTGGACCAACTTGCACGTATGCTTGTCACTACAAACCTCTCAATATCTCAGATTGCTCACACACTTGGCTGCTCGGATATGAAAAATCTTGCACGGTACTTTAAACAGGCTAAAGGAATGAGTCCGCTCCAGTACCGCAAGCACCACTCGCTGAAGTAGTCAGAAAAATCACATGCACAAATAGACGAATATTTGTGACAGAAAGAAGTTTCACGTCTAACGGTTTTTTTCGATAATAAAGAAACAACAAATTGGATGCTATCGGCACTTGATATGCTCGATATATCAGGGCAGACTCGGGTGCCGATAGCACCTTTTTTTATGCAGTGATTTTCACAACGACCTGGGCCTTTGAGATATATTCGGGATCGATTTCTACCCCGAATCCCGGCCCATCCGGGACGCAAAGGACGCCGTTTTTTATAATAAAGTTCGGCGTAAACCAATCCTGAGATTGTTGTGGTCGTTTCCATGAATGTTCCATGAACAAGCCGATGTTCGGCGTACATGATGCAAACTGCAGGATATTTACCGAAGCGGCCCCAGACTGAGTATTGTGCGGCACAATCTTCATCCCTGCACCGGCAGCCATTTTTGCCACACGTGACGTCCGGATCAAACCTCCGTTGTAGTTTATATCCGGCTGCACGATATCCATCACGCCGTTTTTCATCATCCATTGAAACCGCCACAGGCTCGAGTCCTGCTCGCCGCATGCGACCGGTATATCGAGCGATTTTGTCACTGCCTGCGTTTCGGTAAGCTCCTCCCAGGGACATGGTTCTTCGAAAAAGGCAAAGTTCAGCGATTCCAGCATCCGCCCGACTTCGATGCCCTTTTTTGCATCGTACGAGCCGTTGGCATCGGCGTATAAAGTAATATCATCTCCGAGATGTTTTCGCGCCAGTTTAACCAGTGTTTTGGTTCGGCCGGGATAGGCATCGAGATTTCGGCTCATACGGCCGCCAATCTTGAACTTTACCGTTTTACAGCCGGTTATCTCAATTCCTCGCGCATAAATATCTACTTCCTGTTCGGCCGTTGTGTTTCGAGTCGAGCCGGAAAGATAAACCGGAACTTCCTTTCGAAGCACTCCTCCAAGCAGTTCGCCCACGGATTTGCCTGCAACCTTGCCCAGTAAATCAAGCACACTCTGTTCGATATAAGCAACCGGGCACCAGAACGGCAAACCGGCAATTTTATAGTTCGCTACATAAACCTCATCGATGAATGTTTCAATCCGACGAGCGTCCTTACCAATGAAATGTGGCGCAACAAGCTTTTCAAAAATGGGAACAAAATGTTCGATCTGCTTGGTTTGAATAAGACCGACCGCCCCGCCGGTTGACCGGGTTCGAACAAAGTAAGTATTGCCTCTTTTCAACAGCTCAATCGTCTCGATGATTATAGGTTCCTTAATCCTGCCGGACAGATTAAACATAGGTTTTTCGTTCGGGTATCACTCGCTCGGTTTTTTCCGTTCCCAACAAATTTCCCGGCACCGCCGCACCAACAGCAGTACCGGCGGCAAGCTTAAGCCATTCGCGCCGTGTAAGCATGAAGTTACCTCCTTCTCAGGATGTGTATATTTTCAGCAATTCAGAGCTGAATATTATTCATCATCTTTTTCTTTATCGCCGCCCAACAGGCCGCCGAGCCCCTTCTTAAGAAGTTCATCCGGCTTTTTCAAAACTTCTTTGACCTCATCGGGAACTTCCTCGCCCAGTTGTTCATCTATTTGCTCTCCAAGCTGTTTGTCTATCTCATTAGCGAGTCTTTCCTTGCCGGCCTTGAACAGCGCCTGTTTGAATTGCTCTGTAAGACCCTTGACGTCAAATATCAAACGCGGCTCGGTGACAGGACCGACGATTCGTATAGTAGTTTTAAGGTTATCCAAAACCGCGAGCGCTTCGGTAGTTGCATCCGATCCCAAGCCCAAAACTCCTTTTCCCTGACCTTCTGCCTGGAGATTTTGGATATTAATATCAAGGACCAGATCGATAGTTTCCTTCGTGGCTATCCCGCTGAATTTGCCTGAAACTGTCCCCGATTTAAAAATCAGCCCTGTATCGCTGCTAAGACTCGATTGGATTTTTGACATATCCAAGGCGCTAAAAGTACCCGTGAGTTTCGGGGTATCCTGGCTGTAATCAATTGTCACGTTCACGCCGGCGGGTGTTTCGAGCGAGTTCATTTCGAACGTAACAGGCAGACCGGCGTTCCTTGGGGAATCGCTCAGGTTTGCCAGTTGGATTTTACTATTGCCAAAGATTTCCGATGGTATCTGGACTTTATCAAGTATGGCGATTTTAGCCATGATTCGTGGCGAAACCGGCACCAATGCCCGGGCCGTTAGATATTCAAGATATTTTTGCGGTATCTGTTCCGGCTCCTCCGTTACTTCTTCGTCCTCGCCGCTCGGCAGGTACTTGCTAAGTTTTTGGAGCTTTTCCTTGAGGGCCTTGGCATCCTTGAAATACTTATCGAGCTTAGCCAAATCACCAGGGCCAATCATAAAATCGTTCGGCTCAAAAATCGCCGGCTTTGGTTTGGCATCACGCTCAACCACTTTACCCGGTGTCACACGTTTTTGGTCGAACTTAACGTTGGAAATTTCAACCTGCTCCATTATCACTTTGCCCAGCAACAAATCATAGACACTCGCATCGGCGGAAATTTTTTCAATAGAGACCTGATTGTTCACAGGATTTTCCGGGTCGGTGACCTGTATTCCGGAAGCTGAGACGGCACCCTTGAAGATAGAGATGCCGATCTGATCGAGATTCACTTCGGCACCATTGGCTCGTGTCATTGCCTTGGTGGCATATTCCTTGACTGTCTCGTCTTTGATAAAGTTTGCCACGACTAATGATACGACGATAACAATGACAGCCAGAACCGCGCCAACCTTGCGGATATACTTTGTCTTTTTAGCAAAAAGTGATTTTGCATCTTTGGTGCGTTTGCCGATCAGTACCCTGTCCAGGATGCGCACCCATGTTTTCGAGTACCATTTCCTAAACGTTTCGGAACCTTCTTCGAGTTTCAACAGCACCCGGCGAAAACTCACGACAGAGCGGACCATCAGCAACCCAATAACAGTCCCAATAAGTGGACCAAGGATAAATCCACCCGCAACCGAATACGTGCTGAAATCGGTCAATCCTATCACAGGCAGTGACTCCAGGAAGCGAAACACAAAAGACATATTCCCCTGCATCCAAATACCTACATGATACAATATCGGTGCCGCTGCATAGCAGAGACCTCTACCTAATACGCCCCAAAAAATTAGCATGCCGATTGGGATATTCAACAGCAACATTAAAATAATCAGTACGACATGAAAACCGGAAAAACCCGGAATCATGCCAAACCAAAAACCCAAAAATACGGACAGAAAGATAAGCACAGGAGAAATACCGCCACGAAATGCTGCGAGAATTTTGCTTATGAATCCTGGAAGAATCATATCAACACTCCTTTCTGATACTTAATATACTCAACCCCACATTATATCCTTAAGGAAATTATACCTAACGAAAGGTCGTTGCTGCAATAAAAGTTTATACCAAGCCTGAAAAAACTTAAGGATGATGATTTAGCCGGAGATGCCAAAAGAACATTATGTTAAAAGGATATCATACAGTAAATGAGTGGAATTCCTCGGTGAGCAATTTCGTATATTTACCCGGTTTACCATCTCCAATGAGATTGCCGTCGAATTTCACTACAGGAACAATATCTCTGGTGGTTAAAGCGATAAAAAGCTCATCCGAAGAAGCCACCTGTTTTGGCTCCAGCGATTTTTCGATGATTTCCAAACCAATATTTCTGCCTGCTTGAATAACATATTTACTTGTAATTGAAGGCAGAATATTGGCTGTAAGTGGAGCGGTTTGCAGTTTTTTTCCAAAAATTACAAAAAACGCCGAACCCGCCCCTTCTGTTATCAGGCCGGTTTCATCGACAAGGATCGCCTCTTCACAGCCTTTTTGTGAGGCGTCCCGGCGAGCAAGAACATTGGGCAGCAGATTCAACGACTTTATATCGCATCTTTTCCACCGCCAATCGGGATGAATTGACACAGCTATACCTTCGGTCTTAGCCTGTGTATTATCTTCCAGTTCCGTAACGGTCAGTAAGAAATTCGGCTCTAAACCATCATCCCAAACATGACTTCGCAGGGCCGAACCCCGTGTAATATGGAAATATATCTTGGCATTGGCAATGCCGGCTGCCTCGAAAGCCTTCATGATTCCAGAGCGTATTTCGTCAATGTCTACACTAACTATATCAACGGCGGCGAGGCTACCGGCAAATCTTTGCAGATGCTCCTCAAGGGCAAAAATCTTGCCGTTATAGCTGCGTATAACTTCATACACACCGTCACCGAAAAACAGTCCGCGGTCAAGATGTACCGATTCAAGCTCTTCCAGAGGTATGATTTTGTCCCGAACCAGAGCTATTTGCATAAGATTGATCCTCACCTATCAGTAAGTATTTGATTAAACATTAGTTACGCTAATTAGCAAAAATAACATACTCTCGGTTTACCCTAAATGATACAAATCCAAGCTCTATTTTGTAAAGCTCCTGTTCATATCAGGCAATAGAATACAAAAATATCTGATAATTTGCTTTACAAAAATCAATCGATAAGTAAAATACCCGTTCTATCCAAAATTATAAATGTATGGATACCAGGAGTTTTCCAGATGTATGCTGTAATTGAACAAGGTTCAAAGCAATATAAGGTCGCTGAAGGCGATTGTCTCAACATTGACCTGACTGACGTATCGCCTAATGCCAAGACAATCGAATTGGACAAAGTCTTACTCGTAAGTGACGGCAAAAAAGTTAAAGTCGGCACCCCATTTCTGAAAGGTGCAAAAGTCATTGCCTCATTCAAAACCACAGCCGAGGAAGCTATCGTAAAGGGCAAAAAGCTCTATCCAATGCACTTTCGAAGACGCAAAAACAGCAAAAGACGCATAGGACACCGTCAGAAATATCTCCAGGTAGTAATCGATAAAATAAAAGCCTGAAAACAAACCTGTATCATCGCCAGCTACAAACCGTACCGCTGATGATTTCTTCTATTCGAGCACGCCATTCATCTGCGCCGTTTTGAACAAAATACTCAAACGATTCATCGTCCACTATCAGTCCTAAAACAGTTTTTCGCTCAGCAGGTTCCGGCACATCTTTAATAATCTGTTTTCGAATTTTTTCCAGCTCGGCAAGAAATCGGCCGTGTTTCTCGGTAAATATCTTTTCCAGCTTTTTTCTTATATGACCCGAATAAGCCGGGCAATGGCCTTCAGTCGCGACGGCAATCTGCAGGTCACCACGTTTAACAACAGCCGGCACGAAAAAATCACAAAGCTCAGGCTCATCAACAACATTACATAAAACATCTAATGCCTGACAATCTTTGTATATCCGCTTGTTGAGTTGATGATTATTTGTAGCCGCTATAGCAAGCACTGCTTCTGCGAGATATTCTTTTGAATATTTGGATTTGACCAATTCCGCGTTTTTATTTCGGCAGAGGGCCGCCATCATTTTATCAATACGCTCAGCCACAACAACAAGCCGGGCATCAGCAGCCAACAACGACTGGGCTTTTCGCACAGCTACTGTCCCGCCGCCTATAACGACCACACGTCGACCGCTAAGTTCCAGAAATATAGGATATTTGGTCATGGCATTATTATACCCCCCTTCGCCCGATAGCAACATTAAATTGCAGCAAATTAAAAAACTGGACAACAAATGCATAGCAGTGAGTTGCTTTTTCCCTGTTATTCTATCACTAATACGGATTTTTATACCTTTCCAACTCACAAAATCGCTGGTATATTATGAATTTAGCCGATTGTTCCAAGTTCATAGTTCATCGGTGAACAACGAACAATTAACAATGAACTATAATCAATGGATAGCAAAACAAAGAAATTACAGGCCCCTCTAACCGAAGCCGATGTGCGTTCATTAAAAGCGGGCGATGAGGTACTAATCAACGGCGTAGTTTTCGCCGCTCGGGATATGGCGCATAAGAGAATGTCTGAGTCAATTGAAGCGGACAAGGATTTACCTTACGAACTTGAAGGAGCGATTATTTACTTCGTTGGCCCAACACCAGCCCGGCCGGACAGGGTCATAGGCGCCGCCGGTCCAACGACCTCATCAAGAATGGACAACTTCAGCCCTTTGCTAATTGCCAACGGCCTAAAGGCAATGATTGGAAAAGGTTATCGAGATGACAAGGTTCGGGAGGCTTTAAAAAAATATGGTGCGGTACATCTTGCCACACTTGGCGGAGCGGGAGCATTATTAAGTAAACATATCACCTCCGTCGAAGTTATTGCCTACGAAGACTTGGGGACCGAAGCGATAAGAAAAATGCAGGTCGTGGATTTCCCCGCCATTGTAGCGTATGACTGTCACGGAAATAGTGTGTATAAATAATTAAGGAGCAATCGCATTGAAAGTTGCATTAGTTGGTTTGTTGCAGTCCGGCAAGAGCACCCTTCTGGCAAGCATAAGCGGCAAGGAAATCCCCACAATCGGCTCGACGACAATTGAAGAAGCAATCGTCCCGGTCCCTGATGAAAGAATCGACTGGCTGCAGGAATACTACAATCCCAAAAAAACAACACATGCCACAATCGATTGTCTCGACGTACCGGGCTTCAACTTTACCGACGAACATGGCAGAGCTGCGGCCAGGCGGTTAATCAACAAGATAAGGACCGTCGATATGCTCGTGCTTGTCGTCAGGGCGTTTGAAAATCCGGCCGTACCGCCCTACCGAGCAACAGTAAATCCTGCCAGGGACATTGCGGAACTGCAGACAGAACTTCTGCTTGCCGATTTGGAACTGGTCGCCACACGAATAGAAAAGCTCGAAAAGCAGGTCCATAAACCCACTAAAACCCAGGCGAAGGACAAGGCGGAACTGGCACTTCAGATAAAATTGCAGGAAGCAATCGAAGCGGAAAAACCTATCAGCTCGGCGATAGAAAACGAAGCCGAACTCGAAATGATAAAATCCCTCGGGTTTTTAACCTTAAAACCAATTGCAGTAGCAGTAAACGTTGGAGAGGACCAGTTAAACCAGAGGTTCGATTTCGACGATAGTCTGGAAAGCTCGGTACCGGTCGCCACAATATGTACCAAGCTCGAATATGAATTGGCTCAACTGGATGCCAAGAGCAGGGCCGAATTCATGGAAGATTTGAGTATCACCGAATCAGCAGCAAGCAAATTCGTCAATAGCTGTTATTCGGCGCTCGGCCTGATAAGTTTTTTGACACTCGGCAATGAGCTGCGGGCATGGCCGATAAAGAAAGGCACCGCGGCGGTCGATGCGGCTGGTAAGGTGCATAGTGACATTCAGCGAGGCTTTATCAGGGCTGAGACATTTGGTTTTAATGAGCTAAAAGAGCATGGCAGTGAAAAAGCCCTGAAAGCCGCCGGTAAAATCCGTCTCGAAGGCAAAGACTACATCGTCCAGGATGGCGATATTATTAATTTCAGGTTTAACGTTTAGATAAATAATACTCAAAGGCAAAATTTGTGAACCGACCCCTAAAGGTTTTCATACCGGTACTTGTTATAACGATTTCGGGAATCATCCTTGTTTTGTACTTCCGGAATTCACACAATTCCCAAGCAAGCAATCTTTATAGTTATAAAATCGTCAATACTTTTGCTCACGACCCGAATTCATTCACGCAAGGCCTTGTCTGGGAAAATGGGTACCTGTATGAAGGGACAGGACTTTCCGGACGTTCGACATTGCGTAAAATTGAACTGGAAACCGGCAAAGTCGTGCAAAGCGTTGAGCTACCTGTTAAATTCTTCGGAGAAGGTATTACTATATTTGAAGATAAGATTATTCAACTTACTTATTTGTCAAAAGTCGGTTTTGTTTATGACAAAGAGACTTTCAAGCTGTTACGAGAATTCAATTACCCAACCGAAGGCTGGGGGCTAACACATGACGGCAATAACTTGATTATGAGCGATGGCACGCCGACTTTATACTTCCTGAACCCTGAAACATTCGAGCGAATCTCCAGCATTAATATCCATCATAACAATAACCTGTTATGGGGACTCAATGAGCTCGAATTCATCGATGGTCAAATCTACTGCAATATTTGGCCGACCGACCGCATCGCTATCATTGAACTAAAGACAGGTCAAGTCACCGCCCTTATTGATCTAAAAGGACTTCTGGACAGGCAAGACCGAAGCCGGTTGGTCGATGTCCTTAACGGAATCGCATACGACCCGGCTAATCGCCGACTTTTTGTCACTGGAAAATTATGGCCGAAACTCTTCGAGATAAAACTGATTCCGGCTAAGTAGTTCTGGAAATACACCCCTGCTTGTGTTATAAGAAGACGATGTTTCATTATCGAAATCAGATATTTATTTAATGCTTAAAAATTAAAGCAATTTTTGGGGATAGAAATAATATGAAGGCGATTGTACTAACGGCTCTAAAGCAAATGGAGCTAATGGAAATTCCCGATCCGGTAATAGAAAAAGATACGGATGTGCTCCTGAAGATTGAGAAAGTCGGCGTCTGCGGCTCCGATGTGCACTATTACGAGACCGGCCGGATCGGCGAGCAAGTCGTCGAATATCCCTTTATCGTCGGCCATGAATGTGCGGCTACCGTTAAAGCCGTCGGCAGTGCAGTTACCAGAGTCAAGGCCGGCGATGAAGTTGTCGTCGATCCAATCCAACCATGTTACAAATGCGACCAGTGTCAAATGGGAAGGGAAAATACATGCGAAAACCTGCGCTTTCTCGGCACGCCGGGACAGGGTAATGGCTGTTTGTGTGAGTATGTCGTAATACAGCAGGAAAGTTGTTTTCTGACCAACCAAAAGATAACACTTGAGCAGGCGGCATTATGTGAGCCGTTTTCAATCGGCGTTTATTCTGTCAGGCAGTCGAAAACCTCCGCCAATTCAAAAATCGCTATCTTAGGTTCAGGGCCGATAGGGCTAAGCTGTATGGCTGCGGCACAGGCGGAAAATGTAAAAGATATTTACATGACCGACAAGCTGGATTATCGCGTTCGGACGGCGAAAGACGCCGGTGCTGTTTGGGTGGGCAATCCGGAAAAGGAAAATATTGTCAAGGCAATCCTGGAGCAAGAGCCGAAGGGCATTGATATCGTTTACGAATGCGCGGGCCAGCAGGAGACACTCGACGAAGCCGTAGAACTGCTCAGGCCCGGAGGAAAACTTATGCTCATCGGGATTCCCCGCTTCGAGCGGATTTCATTTTACATCGACTGGCTGCGCAGGAAGGAAATCACACTCATAAATGTTAGAAGACAGAACGACTGCGCACAGACGGCAATCGATTTGATAGCTTCAGGCAAAGTCGATTTGGATTTTATGATAACACACCGATTCGAATTCCAGGATACCCAGGCCGCCTTTGATATGGTTGCCGGTTATCGTGACGGTATCATCAAAGCAATGATTAGCGTGTAAGTTATAATAGAAATTGAGCAGGAGAAAAGAAAATATGAGTTGGCTTAATCTGGAACGAAAAATCGCCATCGTAACCGGCGGAGCCTGCGGCATCGGCAAAGCTGTGTGCGAAGGATTGGCCGAAGTCGGTGTTAATACTGTTGTCGCCGATATAGACATGGAAGGCGCTTCAAAGACAGCCGCAAATCTCGAAAAAAAGTTCGGCGGTAATCACATCGCCACAATCACTAACGTGACAGATAAAGCAAATGTCGATTCCATGATAGAGACGGCACTCGATGCCTTCGGCAGGATTGATATACTGGTTAATAATGCCGGTATTCTTATTCCGCGTTTGCTCGTTGATCCGGCGGGAAAAGAAGAAATCACCGAGCAGATTTGGGACAAGATGATTGATATCAATCAAAAAGGGTACTATCTGTGCGCCCAGGCGGTTGCGCGCGTGATGATTAAATCCGGCACAGGCGGTGTGATTATCAATATGACGTCCGAATCCGGCCTGGAAGGTTCGCAGGGCCAGAGCGTTTACGCAGCGACCAAAGCAGCAATCTATTCTATGACACGCTCATGGGCAAAGGAGCTTGGCAAACATAATATCCGTGTCATCGGCATCGCCCCGGGTATCGTCGAAGCAACCGCCCTGCGCTCGGATGAATACGAACGTGCCGTGGCCTATACACGTGGAATCTCCGTCGAACAATTCCGCGAAAAATACGAGAATATTTCCATCCCATTGGGCCGAAGCGGCAAGCTCAGCGAAGTCGCCAACACCGTCTGCTTTTTGGCCTCCGAACGCAGCAGTTATATCCACGGCACGGTTATTAACGTCTCCGGCGGTAAATCAAGAGCATAAGCTGCTTTAAAATCATTTTCCTTGAAAATCCTACCCAAATACATTAAGCTCACAATAGGTTAGCGAGTAAGAGAATACAAACTGGAGCGATTGTCTGGAAAAAATGAAGAAACGACTATCCTGATAATACGCTTAAAATTTATCAGGTACTTATAGCTACCTATATTAAAAGCGAGCGAGGTGTAAAATGTCGGCGTTATCCGAAGCGTTGGGTGTACGATGGGCCTTTACGCTCAACCCGTACTTTTACGTACTGTTTTTCTCTCCGCCTTTGTTTCTTATAGGCATATATATACTACAGCGAATGTACTGGAAGTCCAGGAACTTCACTTTGAAAGCAGGATTATGTTTTGTCCTTAGTGCCGTCCTGTTCGGGATCTATATCGATACTGGCTGGCAATCCTGCATACACTATGTAATGTACGAGGATGTTCTTTTGGAAAAAGCAATCGCCCAATATGAAAATCCGCCGCAGGAGCTTATCAATTACCACTACGCGGACGGAGGAAGGAATATGGGTGCATTTGCATTGGGCGGCTTTTATGCGATTATTAACATGATTATATGGAGCCCTATTCTTTTGATATTCTGGCTCATCGAGATAATCTTCAGGCGATGGAAATTAAAAGCAAAGTCACAACCACAAGTTGCGACTGCCGGGTGAACAAAGCAGGTGGCCTAAAACAAAACGGCATCTTTTAAGTTAAAGGAAATATTATGGAAAACTTCAAGAGGATTATGATTTGTATTTTTGTTTTGACCGGATTGGCAAATGCCGAACCTGTAAAGTTGTGGGAAACAGATGAAATATTTAAGGCGCCCGAATCGGTCGTCTATGACGGCAAGAGAGGATTTTTATATGTATCCAATTATACCGGCGGCCTGAAGAACGGGTTGCCGTATGGAGAACAGTCCATATCGAAGGTCAATCTCAAAGGCGAAATAATCAAATTCGACTGGATCGGAAATCTAACCATACCTACCGGAATATGTATCTTCGACGACAAGCTTTACATCGTGGAGAGATTCGGGGTTGTCGAGTACGATTTGAAAGCGGACAAAATATCCGACAAATTCTATATCAAAACCTCAAAATTTCTAAACGATATTACCGTCGATTCGGACGGCGGAATCTATGTATCGGAAAGCGACAGTAACCTGATATACAGAATAAAAAACAAAAGCGTGGAGAAATGGCTAGACAGTGAAGAGATTTCCCGGCCGAACGGAATTTTATTCGACGACGGAAAATTACTCGTCGCAGTCAACAGTGATAATTATCTAAAGGCCGTAAACATTTCGAATAAGCAAATCACTAAAATCGCTCATCTTGGTCCCGGAATTCTTGACGGCATAAAAAAGTGCGGCGACGGTTATCTCGTTTCTCATTATCTGGGGAACCTGTATCTGGTAAAACCTTCCGGCCAGGTTACCGAATTACTAAACACACGGGATGCAGAAATTAATATAGCGGATTTCGAATATATCGCTGATAAAGACATGGTAGTCATACCGGCGCTGAAGCAAAACAAGCTGCTCAGTTACCGGCTCAGGCAAAAAGAAAAAATCGATTAGCTTTTCATACAGATAAATTCAATCCTGCAATCCGGTGGCGAATACAGCAGCGATAAGCTTTTTTCTTGTTTTGGGTTGAGATTGAGATTAGAATCCTGCCTTTATGAAAAAGGCAAGCATAGTAACAATTGGCAATGAAATTCTCGCCGGTAAAACAGTTGATACTAACGCCGCATATCTGGCTATTGAGCTGCAAAATATCGGCATACCAGTCATCAGTTCATATACCGTCGCGGACGAAATCGAGCAAATCGTACAGAAACTCAGCATGGCGAGCGACGACGCCGATGTGATTATTGCAACCGGCGGATTAGGGCCGACCGATGACGATTTGACCCGGCAGGCGTTTGCCGAATTTCTCGGCGTTGAATTGCAGTTGCATGAAGAATTGCTCGAAAAGATTCAACAGCGCTTTGCCCAGCGAAATCTCCAAATGCCGGAAAAAAACAAGATTCAGGCGTATATTCCCGCCGGTGCAAAAGCCCTGGAAAATATCGGCACTGCTCCGGGGATTTTAGCCGAACACAAAGGGAAATTGTTTATCGCCCTGCCGGGTGTACCGCTGGAAATGGAGCGGATGTTTGAAGAATCTGTTCTTCCAGAGCTAAAAAAAATCGCCGGCGGGCAGGCTGTGGTGGTTCGAAGACTCAAATGCTTCGGAGCAGGTGAATCATCCATTGCCGAAATGCTGGGCGATATGATGCAGCGAGGCAGAAATCCGCTTATCAACTGCACCGCGAGCAACGGCATCATAACTCTGCACATCATCGCAACAGCAGTAGATCAAAATAAAGCCCGGCAAATGGTTGAAAAAGATGAAAAAAAACTTCGGGATATACTCAGAGAGCTCATCTACGGCACTGAAGAACAGGGCCTGGCAGAGGTAGTCGGCGAAAAATTAGCTCAGCAAAATAAGACAATTGCCGTAGCCGAATCGTGTACCGGCGGCTGGCTGGCAAAATTGATAACCGATGTTCCAGGAGCAAGCAGTTATTTCACTTATGGTTGGATTACATACAGTAACGATGCTAAAATTAGTGAGCTGGGTGTGCCCGCCGATTTGATTGAAAAGCACGGAGCCGTCAGTGAGCATGTCGCAGAAGCGATGGCAAAAGGCGCCAGAAGCAAAGCCGGAACAAATTTTGCAATTGGCATAACCGGCATAGCCGGTCCAACCGGCGGAACCGAACAAAAACCTACAGGACTTGTATATATAAGCGTTGATTCTGATAGTGGTTGTGAAACCAAGCGCTGCAATTTTATTCAAAAGAGGCAGTTCACACGACTTCGAGCTGCACAAACGGCTCTTAATATGCTCCGCTTAAGATTGAACATTTGACTAACCTGAACAGAGATGTTATAATAGTCATACTTGGGGTTCGCAGAATATTGAGGAGAACATGGCAAAACAACGAAGGCATTTAGGCGAAATACTTTATAAGGCCGGCCTTGTAGAAAAACAGGCGCTGATTAACGCCATTAAGACATCAAAGAGCAATAATAAACGTCTCGGTCAGGTATTGCTCGAACTGGGTCTGGTAAACGAAGACACACTAACCAAGGCCATCGCCAAACAATTTGGCCTGGAATACGTTAATCTGGATAAAACTACCATCCCACCGGAGGCGACAAAACTCATTCCGGAGGAGATTGTAAAAAGGCATAATATTCTTCCTCTGGGTATGAATAACGGCAGATTAAAAGTTCTTATCAGCGACCCAACAGACCTGGAAACGATGGACGCGATTCGCTTCCGACTTAATACCGAACCTGATTGCTGCCTGGGAAATCCCACAAAAATACGCAACTACATCCAGGAGTCATTTAACCATGTCCAGCAGGAGCAGGATGATAGACTCAAACACAGTATCGACGCAACCGCCGCCGAACTTGCCGACATCGGCCACGAGCTACAGGAAGAAGCTCTGCGTGCTCAGGCCGCCGGTGAGGATGATGATGCTCCTATAATCAGGCTGGTGAACTTGATAATAGATAATGCATATTATATGCGGGCCAGCGATATACATGTCGAGCCGATGTCCGACAGAGTGCGTATCAGATACCGCGTCGATGGTGTCTGTATGGAAAGAGATAATATTCCCAAGAGTATGCAGGCCCCGTTGGTGACACGTTTTAAGATCCTCTCCGGGATGGATATCGCCGAGAAAAGACTGCCGCAGGACGGTCGCATCAAGCGCGAGATTGGAGGCCAGGACATTGATTTCCGTGTCTCTTCCCTGCCGGGTGTTCACGGACCGAGTGTGGTGTTACGTATCTTACGCCCCGATGCGGTCAATATCGGTATCGAGTCACTCGGCTTTGAACATGATAACTATGAGCATTTCCAACGGATAATCACAAGACCCAACGGCATCTTCTTAGTGACAGGTCCTACCGGTAGCGGTAAAACCACAACTTTGTATGCAGCCCTGCAGGAGCTCAACAAGCCGGACAAGAAAATAATCACCGCCGAAGACCCTGTCGAATACAACTTCACCGGAATGAATCAGTGCCAGGTCAAAGAAGAAATCGAGTTGACCTTTGACAGGATTCTAAGAGCAATGTTGCGACAGGCCCCTAACATCATACTTATCGGTGAAATCCGCGATGGCGTCGTGGCGGATATCGCGATTCAGGCCGCACTGACAGGGCACCTGGTTTTCAGTACTCTGCATACAAATGACGCACCAAGTGCAATTACACGTCTGATTGATATGGGCGTTAAGCCGTTTCTCGTAGCAAGTTCTATACAGGCTATCATGGCACAGAGACTTGTTAGAATCATCTGTAAAAAGTGCAGAAGGGTCGATGAAAATCCTGACCCGAAGCTTATGCAGGCACTTGAAATAACTCAGGAACAGCTTAAAAAGACTCCCGTTTACAAAGGGGCCGGTTGCAGTCAGTGTCAAAATACCGGCTATAAAGGCCGAATCGCTATATTTGAGATGTTCGAAATGAATAACGAAATAAGAGAACTGGCCTTTTCGAAAGCTCCGACAATAGAGTTGAGAAAAGCAGCAAGGGCAAGCGGAATGAGAACATTGAGTGAAGACGGAAAACTCAAGGTATTTCATGGAATAACGACACCTGCTGAAGTGGTCAGAATCACACAGACTGAAGGTATGGCTGTAGATTAAACGAGATTTAGTTTTTGAGGATTAGTAAATGGCAACAGTAAATATGGACAGATTGCTGCATGCCTGTGTCACACAGGGTGCTTCAGATATACACCTAGTCACGAACCGATCGCCGGTATTGAGAATAGACGGAAGACTTAGATCTCTGGAAACCAAAGTTCTCGATCCAGACGATACCACAGCCTTAATGAAGGCTATTACCCCCGACCGAAACCAGCAGGAGCTTCAGGAAGAGGGAGGCACCGATTTTGGTTTCGCCTTTGCCGATAAAGGCAGGTTTCGAGTCTCCATTTTCAAGCAAAAAGGTAATATTTCACTTGTTCTGCGCCTCATCCCGTCAAAGATTCTGACTTTTGAGGAATTAGGTTTACCAAAAATTTGTGCCGCTCTGTGCCGAAGACCCAGAGGTATGTTTCTGGTGACAGGCCCTACCGGTAGCGGCAAAACAACCACCCTTGCCACGATGATCAATTATATTAACGAAAACTTTGACCGTCATATCGTGACCGTTGAGGAACCTATAGAATATTATCATAATCATAAAAAATCCATTATCAACCAGCGGGCGGTCGGTGTTGATGTCCCGAGCTTTTCCGAAGCGCTTCGACGTGTTTTAAGAATGGACCCGGACGTGATTCTTGTCGGCGAGCTGCGCGACCTCGAAACAATCGAAGCAGCCGTTAGAGCCGCAGAAACAGGCCACCTTGTCTTTAGCACGGTTCATACTACAAGCGCCGCCGGAACTATTACAAGACTTATCGACGTTTTCCCTGTGAGCCAGCAGGAACAGATTCGTATCCAGTTAAGCAGTAACTTGATAGCAGTGTTGAGCCAGAACCTTTGTCCTTTGGCCACCGGCAGGGGAAGAATTGCCGCTTACGAATTTATGGTTGTAACGCCTGCTATTGCCAACCTGATTCGTGAAAACAAGACCTA
>CAZMWN010000040.1:0-18030 GCA_964569935.1 uncultured Pirellulales bacterium | reverse complement strand
ACACAGATTAACGCGGATAACAATACTCTTATAAAGTGATATTGGTGTGAAAGCACACATTTTTGTCATTCTCCACAGGACGCCTTACGGTGCCGCGAAGGCAGTCCCGTTGGGGACACCTTACGGCGGAATCCAGTTTTTCCCTAATTTTTCTAGAAAGTCAATAATAAACCTGTGCCCGCGAAAGCGGGTATCATCAATTTAAATGGCTTAGCTATGAAAAGGGCTGTCCCTAGTATTCCTCTCGTGAGAAAGGTTGTACCGCCCCCTTCGGTAATTGCCTTGGCTCTATTTTGCCTAGAACACTTGCACAAAGCTCCGATAGAAAAAGCTGAATCTCAATTAGTGAATCCTCAGATATTAGAAAATGATCAGGTGGTGAAGGATTGGCATGTGCGGCTACTACATTTCGAATATCCAAGAAGTGCTCAATAATATCCGAATACGATATGTCTTTTTTGGAGCCCGAAAATGTTTCATGCCGTCGTCGGTACATAGTCTCTGGTCTTATATCTGGGATTCCCAAATCAATCAATCTGTCTTTAATTTCGTGTTTTTTTATCTGGCCAACTTTAAGTATTCTTTCAATGCCTTTGAACGCAGAAACAAATGACAATTCATAGCGTTCTCTGTTTTCAAAATACTTTTTTTGCCTTTGATGATGCGATAGCTCGTTTCGGTCGTGTTTATAGTGACAATGATAGTAACTTCCTACCATGTAACCGTAAAAGAGATAGCGACTATGACCAAGATGGCTAAGAGCTTCAACAAGATGTACGTTGGGATATATTGCTTCTATGCCTGGACCAAGTAAACGCATGTCATATTGTGGAACAACCCATCCAGAATGGAATTCGTATACATTTGTAGGGCTAATCTCATCGTTTCGCTCTCTAAGCTCCTCAATGAGTTTTTCGCGAGTCCAGTTACAGTTGGGTATTCGCTTCAGTTCGTTAAGCTTAGGGATAGAACGATCCAAAGAAGGAGCTTCACCATTATTTAGATAAAAAAAACCATCTAAAGCCCTTAGAACTTGGTAAGCAGTTAGTTGATTAGGTGCCTCGATTAAGAATAAACCGTGGTCAACTTCAAAGAATACTACACGAACAGACGTTTTTGTGGCCAGTCGGGCAATGGTATAATTCTTGGGAAGTTTGAGTCCTTGTTCTGCAAAATACTGTCTGCGCTCATCAGGTTTACAGTTAGTTAGGCCTAGCGATCCTTCATGCTCAATGTATAAAGGAATTAAGTAATCAGCTACTAAGTAGTATGTGGCCATGATCGATACCTAATCGTTTATTAAGGATAGTTAACCTTTTCTGTTATCGTAAATAGGTTGGCTGCACTTATTTTGCCGATGTTATCCATTCTTGATGCAGTAAGTTATTGGCTTTGATAGAAGCCTGTTTCGTTTCGATTCAAGACACCAAGCTTTTGTTCTTTTTATGTAGTTTTCTAAATTTACTATATTTGTCCAGTAATGCCTGTGAAAACCGACCTTGGGAGACTGAACTAAATCACGAATTATGTACCCCAAATATCTATGTACCTCAAATCGCTTCTCAATCTCAACTGGGTCTAAAGAATTGAGCTGGTTTGTAAGTTCCTCATTTTTTGCTGTATTGTCTCGGTTTAGAGCGTTGATCCATTGTCCATGTGCGATCTTATTCCGCAAAATGCATGGCTCTTCAATATACTCGTTAACAAGTTCTACTAAAGCGTTAAGTCTATTTCTAATATCTTGATTAATGCTTGTATTACCAACTTTGGTCATTGCCTTACTTAGCATGTATTTCCAGCCAACAGCTATACTTTGATTATCCTTATGTGCTTTTATTTCGAGAATCTCAGAATCCATAAAACCATTTGGTGTATATAATATTTGCAGAAATTGAGCTTCCGACCAAGCAGAGTATATGAGGGATAACAATTTAGTTTTATTATTGACCTCTGAGTAGACTGAATTTCTGATATAGTAATTGATGTCCTTAATCAAACCTTTTTTGACATCCCAAAGCGTCCTAACATTGGTACTTTGTAGCATATAGAGATTAAGGATATTAACGTCATTCATAGTTACATAAATATAATAATGGGGGGGATGGGAATCGAACCCATATCTCTTCGTATATGACGAAGCGCATTAGGCCATATTATGCTACCCCCATTAAGCTCTACAGCATCGCTAAACAGAATAAATAATTTTATTATGGATAGTCACCGGTTTCAGTTTACTGTCCCTAGCCATTAATTGCTGGCAGTTCCCAGTTTTCTCTGGTTGATTACATGGTTACGCCAATTCTGGAAGAGTCCCTACATCTAAATTGGCGCCCGAAGATTCTTCTTCGTCAATCTTTGTCCTGAGCAACAGCTTTAGCGAATAGTTCATTTTTTCTACGTCAGATAAGGCTGCAAGGTAATTACGTATTTTTTTGCAGCCTTCAAGAACATCACAGTACAAAGCATATGAATTAATGAGAACGTTTCCATTATGTTTGTACAATATCGTACTAGTTTTATTTGCTGTGATGCCAGCGTTCTTCGGATAAAGTTGATGTACAACACCACACCGAATTATCCCATAGAAAACATATTCGTTATGATATTTTTTTTTATTGAAGAAGCGAGCATCGTTGATCAACTCGTTGAAGAGAGCCTTGTTATTCTTCTTGAGGTCAAAGGTTTGATACAGTATCCATGCAAATGCATCGAAAGCTGCCATAGCAGTACATATCATTTCAAAACCAAGTTTACCATGTAACGCAGGATTATCCAACACATTCTCAATAGAAGCCTTGTCATTGCTAAGATAATTGATAGTGTTGTTTGCAAAGTCAACTACATCATTCGGATTCATAGCGACCTCCTTTCAATCTCGCAGGGTCGGTCTAACGATATGCATAACCCGCCGCCAAATCCTGGAATATATAGTAATATCTAAGGACGTACATATTTTTCCACTATTAAAAACTACATAGTTTCTGAATAACATCCCAAGCCTCTCGGCGTAAACCAAGAAATCACAAACTACGCCGTTGACGCTTCAGAGTTGTTCATTCCGCTATGTTTAATTATAGATGCTATTTACTTATAGAGCAATGGGGAAAAGTTAAAAAAAGTGAGTGAATTAGCGAATTGGGGAATTAGAGAATTAAAATAACAGGCATCCAGACTCCAGAATTCGAGTTAATCCCGAAGGGATTTAGCTGATTTTTTTCACGAGGAGTTCCAGAATCTCTTTCAAATTATCGTACGTTCTATCACTAAGTTTGTGATCTGTCTCTTTGCCGTCTTTGTTTTTATAGGTGATAGTGAAGTAGCCTTTCGAGTCAAAGTAGGTTTTATTTATTTTTTCAATGGAATTGTAGGAGACCTTCTTTGTGTCGCTGAAAATGAGTTCGTTTTCGTCGGCGATAAGTTTCCTGTTTTTACGGGCATTATACCAGAATGCTAATATGACGGCTAAGGCAATGAATGCAAAGGGCGACTTTTGGTTGAATATCATATCGCCGTCCGGCTTGCCATCAATAACATGTTCTTCATAGAAGCTTCGACGCATGGACCAGTCGTATTTGCTGATATAACCGTCATAGGCAAAGATTGCCGCGGCTACGATGCAAAAAAAAATAGCAATCTTAAAACTGGTCTTATTATATTTGCTGTATGGCGCCTCGATAGCCATTTCATGGTCCGCAATTATATCTATGTTAATCGTTTTTGTGCTATTGTTTCGGTTAAAGGCAGAACGAAATTCGGGACTATTTTTTCGGCCATTAGTTCCTCAGCCATTCGGCACTGATATTCAAAAGATTTTAACGAGTCGAATTTCTCATTGGTTCCCGGGTACCGGCGGACTGTAAATGACAAGCTTATCGCCTCATCAACGACCTGCTCTTTCCTCTTGGGCCCATAGACATTTGTTTTTGACTCGATGCTGATTCTACCCTGGGTGCGTTCATCTTCGGTTAATGCCACGACCATCGTCGGTGAGCATCCTATAGGACGGGCGCCGGGTAAATCAAGCAGGCAGTTGAATGCACTCTGTGCCAGTAGTGCCTCTGCGATAACCTCGTCATGACTGCCCGTACTATCGAAATCCATTGCTACGGTGACATCCTGCGAATCGATGTCGAGATGGTTGACACTGAGCATATAAGGGATAAGCTCAAGCACTAATCGACCCTGTTGATATGCCATCTCAAAAGTTGAAGGATTAACGACTCCGGAGCCGATTCGATCTGTTTCGAGGCTGACCCATCGATATTGGCCGTGATCGCGGTCTTCTTCCAGGCAGTACTCGTTATTTTCACGTCGGTAAAAACAACCCATTGTGGGAAATTGTTTTCGTATCCGTTCGAAAAAAGAAAGAATCGTATCACGCTCGGTGGGAAGATCCAGCTCGGTATTGATGTACATATCGAGAAAAAAATCATCGCAAAGAGAGCTATAACTATTTAACGTCATCTTACATACCCCTCCAAAGCAGACCCAGGGAACTTATCCGTTAAGTCTTGCTCAAAAGGTACAAAATTAATAGTCCGTAAACACAACCGGCAAATATTATACATTCAAATATTCATTTTCCCAGATTTTTTCGGTCAAACCGTACAATTCTTCATCATAGTTTTTAAGCACCACGAAATATTCATTGGATTCGAGGGCTTCCCAGGCGTTTTGGTCATAAGTTTTTGCCACTTTGAGCCGTTTACGAAAAATTGGAGATTATTATTTAAGATAGCTTTTTATCATCTTTATATCATTTGTATAGATTATCAATGCCGCCGAGATGATTTTTCATAAAACACTATAACCAAACTGTAATTTTCTCACATATTCAAGTTCATCTCAAGAGATAAACAAGCACAAAACCTCCCAGTATGTAACAATAAAATGCGAAATATTTCAGATTTGCTTTCCTTGATGCTTTTATCAGCAGTTTCAGTGCCAATATGCCGGTAATCGCCGCTGCGATTGAGCCGGCCAGGACAGGGATAATCGGCAGGCTGCCGGAACTGATTTGGGCAAAATCCCTGACCGATTGTATCAACGCCGCTCCTAAAATAGCAGGTATAGCAATTAAGAAACTAAACTCCACCGCCCACCGCCGGTGCAGACCTACCAGGATAGCTGCACAGATAGTAGCGCCGCTGCGCGATATTCCCGGCATAATCGCAGCCGATTGAGCCAGGCCGACAATTATCGCAGCGACTACGCCGAACTGCCGAAGGCCCAGCCGGGTCTTTTTCCTCCAGTCCGTAATCAGAAGCAAGGTCCCGGTAATTAGCCACATCGCTGCAACTACCGTTAAATTGCCCCGGGCGGCGGCGAAATATTTTTCGAACAATATACCCAAAACACCTGTCACGCCGGTAACAAGAATTGCAAGGACAAGGATGTGAACGCTTGGACTTCTTTTATAAATCTCGATGGGAGTTTTTCCATATTTGCCCGAAGCCAGAAGATTCCTAACAAAATCGCCGATAGATTTTCGAAAGACGATGAAAATCGCTGCGACGGTTCCGACATGAACGCTCAAATCGAACAGCAGCATCACAGGTGTTTCCGGATTGAAATTAAAGAGATTCTCGAATAAGACCAGGTGTCCGGATGACGAGACCGGCAGAAATTCCGTCGCACCCTGAACAATACCTAAAATGACGGCGTGCAGAACGCCGATTGATGAATCATCGGCACAGGCGCATGATTCGGTAATGTAATTTATCAAGCCGGTTTTATAACAGAGAATCAACGCAATCCCGGCATAGACGCCGGCAAGTAAATCATCGGCCAGAATTCCCCAGCCGGCAGGATACTTTTCGAGTTTGCGTATCGGCCACGGCTTGGAGATATCGAACAATCTAAACAGTAAAAAGCCAAGTGCCGTAGTGGTGCAGATTTGGTCTGTTGTAAACGTAGACAAAAAAGGCACAATAGCTAAAAAAGTCACCGCCTGACCGGCAACTTCATCGGCGACGACTTCCCTCGGGTCTTTTTTACCCGTAACGGCGATTACCGCAGGTGCAAATCTAACACAGATAACCAAGCCGGCTAAAATAAATGCTGCCATTACAATCGCTATCGTGACCGGCGTCGCTCCGATATAACCCAAAAGATCGAACATAACGGCCGGCGGAAGCGAACCCCACGTCCCCGGAGCCAACGGCAGCAAACCAAGCCCGAATGAAGATGTCAGTAACCTTTTCATATTATCGAGAAGCGTACCGAAAAGACAAATATAAGTCAAAGATTATTAACCCAATTCTAATCTCTCTCCGTCCTATGTCATCTCGACCGGAGGGTCGCCATTGGCGAGCCAGAGCGGAGAGATCTGATAAAAAATGTCATTGCGAGGAATAGCCTGCCCTGAGCGTAAGTCGAATGGGCGGCAATCTCTATTCCGGGAAATTCAGGCTGGCGAACTCGCCGTGATATTTCCTCGCCGCCAGATCGTAGGCCTTCGCTGCGTCGATCTCGTTAAGGAAGGAGCCAAGATGTATTATTTTGTTATTGATTCCTATTCTGGCCACCCATTTGTGAGTTAGCTTGTTCAGAGACACTCCTTTATATTTCGAAAACTTTGCATTTGAAAGTTTTTTTCTGTTGCACATGTTCTGTGAATGCGTTGCGGCTCGCAGGTTCGCTTCGCGATTGTCCATACCATTGTGATTGATATGGTCGATTAACATCCCCTTCGGGACCTGGATTATGTCCTGGTGCATGTATATGATCGGCGCTCTTCTGACTTTTCTGCCCGGCCCTTGTCTGAACGAGTAGAAGCTGCCTGTCCCCACCATGACAAACCATTCGTATTTTCGCAGCCGTTCGTAGTCGGCCGGTTCTACGATTGCATACTTCGGTCCTGACATTGGAATCCGCCGAAACGCATACCCGTAGCGCAGCCGCCTGTATAAAAGTATCGGCCGGACGAGTATGCTTTCCAGCCGGTCGGAAATGTGAATAGTTACTTTAATTTGCCCGCTCCGCTGTGATTAGTGTATTAGCGAGTTGGAGAATTAGATAATTAGTTTTGTAGGATGGGCTTTAGCCCATGCAGTCCCTTTTTACCAGAGGCTAAAAAGATGCGCCTCTATAATTGGAGCAACTTGCGCATTTGATGCGAAAAAAAGCACCGCTCGTCGTCGAGGCTTGTTGCTAAGTCTCTATATAAAAAGGAATAAAAAAAATTTTTAAAATTCGCATTTTTGTGCGCAGCTATATGCGCATTTGATGCGAAAAATGTCCGATTTTTCCGGCGTTTATTGTCATTGCAAGGCTTCGTAGCTTTAGCGAAGTAGCCACGGCAATCTATATACGCTATCCACTATACGCTAAACCCTATACCCTAAACCCTATCCCCTATAAGCTATCTTTTATTAAAAAATACGTAGTCACCACAATTGTCATAGATCGCTGTACTTTGGTACTATTCGCAAATAATGGCTTTGGGGCAGTACACAGATAGTGCTGTCTGACCTGTGTGATTTCTGAAAGGAGTCTGAAATGTCAAGGTACACAATTGAGCTTAATGTCGTCATGGCAGGGGTTGATACTGTTGTTATTGAAGATCAGAATGATTATTCAATAGGGCAATCTGTTGCTGTTTCTCCGACAAGCAACATGAATATTACGGATCAGAACGGGAATTCGGTCGAATTGACTCCGGGTGTTTCCATTACAGGAAAAATCACCGATAAGAGTTGATATAGAATCCTTTAGAAGTAATAGGATAATCCGGGCCGTTTATTATTTCAGGATTCGTTCATAACCAGTAGGCCGACCGAAAAGTAGAAACAGGCAAAAGCTGCGAAGAAAAAAAGACCGAAGCAACAAAAAAGTAGAAGAACTGAATAAGTAACTAGATGGACCTTTTAGGAGCAAATCATGGATAATACAGGAGTATCTATTAAGAAATCTTATGCGTTCACATATAAAGAGTGGCTAGGTGGTCATATTAGTTTAACGGCTGACAGTCGAGCGATCTTAGTACATTCGCGAAATACAAAAAATCAACTTGAATGCAAAGTATTTACTGCTAGCCCAGAAGAAACAGCCGAAGCTCAAGCAAAAAGGTACGTGCTCGAAAATATCGATGAAAAGGCCAATTTTTTCGAAGATCCATTTCTTGACCTGTACAATTGGCTATTGCTGAATACATAGATAAAAGCATTACCTTTTACGTATCGTATTTTTTCTTAATGTAATAAAGTCTGTTTGCATTCTAGTCATCATTTTTGACAAGCAGGACAAATGATAGATAAAAACAACAGTAACTAAATAAAAGTAGTAAATTTGATTTTTAATAGGATTTTTAATAGGGACGCGCCCCGTTTTATTGCTGATGTCACATGCTTTGATCGGTGGGCTGTATCCCGCCCTATATGTTTCTCCGATAATCTGTGAAATCCGTGGTTAGATTTCATCCAACATTTTTAGGCAGAATCTATCTGTCATGCCGGCGATGTAATCGCAGATGGTTAGTTGAAGACCCTGCTCTTTTATGAATCTTTGAAAGCAGCCGTTCATGCATTAAGACTGTTTGATATTTTTTGCTTCGTTAATGAGTATCAAATTATGCAAAAGAGAATAAAAGGCCGAAGCTAAGCATAGACAAAAGCGGAAGAAATAGCTATGGTATAAATATGTAGGCGATTCTTTTGTGAGATCTTAGTATTTGTGTATAAAGGAGAGGCATTCTGATGCGTCCAAAACGAGATAAGTTCACGCACAACGTAATTGCACTGGTATATGATTTCGACGGGACATTGACTCCCCAGCCAATGCAGGAATTCACCGTTCTTCCAGAGATCGGAATTAAAAAGGGTAAAACATTCTGGGATGCCGTTACGAAGGAAGCACTGGAAACGGAAGGCGAAGACATTGTTACTTACATGCGTTTGATGATTGAGATGTCAAAGCAAAAACACTATCCTGTAACTCCAAAGGTATTGCGGTCGCTTGCGCAAAATATTAATTACTATCCCGGCGTTACGACGTTTTTTAAGCGGCTTAATGCTTACATGGAAACGCAATTCGACATCGATGTTAAATTGCGCCATTACATTATATCCGCCGGATTAAAGGAGATAATCTCAGGAGCAAGTATTGCGAAATACTTCTACAAGATATTCGCATCGGAATATCATTACGATGAGTACGACCGGGCTGTTTTTCCAAAAGTGATTGTGAACGATACTTTAAAAACGCAGTTTATATTCAGAATTAACAAAGGGAAGGAATCCTTACACGAAAACATCAATCTCCATATGCCCATGCCGCTTAGGCCCATTCCTTTTCAAAATATCTTATACATAGGTGATGGTCTAACAGATGTTCCATGTATGACAGTTATCAGAAAGAATGGCGGCTATGCTATAGCTGTATTTAAGCCGGGCGATTCTAAAGGTCTTAAAATCTGCAAAGAGCTATTAAGAACGGGAAGAGTTGATTTCATTGCAGAAGCGGATTATAGAAATAAAAAAGAGCTTGACCATTTAGTGAAATTATTGTTAAATAATATTGTTGAAGGTATTCGGTACGGTAAAGAGTCGTTTAACCAGTCACAAAAGTACTTATCCTGAGAGAAAAATGGCCAAAACATCGCATAACAGCAGTCGCGCAAACAAGCGGAAGACAACACATGGCGGAGTAGTGTCGAATTCGATCAAGAAAAAGAACTCTGCGGGTAGCTCAAAAGCTTCCAGCGCGATTTGTTCGCATAGAACGCCCACGCAACTTCATGCATCAACGTATGTATATAATAAGCCGTCATAGGTCACCGATTATCTGTACCAACTGTATCGTGGGGAGTGTGAACGAATAGACTAATGATTGGTTGCATGTTGTCGGTTCATTCTTCCTGATGATTGCTCCGGAATGAATCCGTTCGGTAAGCTCGCTCGCCATAAAAATCGAAATTGTCGAGCCTCCACGGTGGCGTGTATGCGCCCGTTTGTCCCTGCATACACTCATCTAACTCGTCCATGGTTCCGCTCTTTTACAGACTCGGGAGGTTGTGTTCTTTGCTTACTTGTTTCAATAGCTCAAGAAGCTCGGTCAGGCTCTGGCTGATGACTTTTGTATCACTGCAGACACTCATAAAGTTCGTGTCCCCGTCCCATCGCGGCACGATATGGATATGCAGATGGCCCGGCAGTCCGGCACCGGCACTTCGGCCGAAGTTCATCCCGATATTGAAACCGTGAGGTTTGATTGCCAGTGACAGTGCCTTTTGCGATTCTCTAATAAGCTTGGTCAGCTCCAGTAATTCGTCGTCATTTGCCTGGCCGAGTTCGGCTATGTGTCTGGTCGGTGCAATCAGTAAATGGCCGTTATTATAGGGAAAGCGATTTAGTATGACGATACTCTTATTTGTTCGCCAGAGTACCATGTTCTCGTTGTCTTCGTGTGGATGCTCAAGATTATGGCATATAAAGCACTGGCTGCCTTCGGTGGTTTGTTCCTTGTTTTTTTCTGCAGGAAATGGTTGTTCATCCAGACCCTGAATATATTTGATCCGCCACGGAGCCCATAGATTATCACGTTCCATAATTTATCTTTCGTTTCTTTCTTCAGAAGCTGCGTTTTAATCTTCAAGAATGTTCATTGTAAGATTCTGTTTGATGGTTATCCCGGGACTTTCACCGATGCCAAGGGGTATTGAAGCCTGCAACTGCACCTGGTATTGCTGGTTGTAATGTTCGGTCCGCCCTAAGTTGATATTGAAAAGTTCTTCGCCGTTGCCCTGCAAATCCAAAAGTTTATAATTTCCGAGAAACCCAAATTTTCCTCTCATTTGGAATCTGCCTGTATAAGGTATCGGCCAGCTTTGTGGCACCGAGTCGGTTTTGCTGTAAGAGCTGCTTATTACGGCGAGCCGGCCCTTTTCGCTCTGGCGAACCTCTTCGAGCTTGTAGATAACGTCCCGCGCTTCCCGCGTAACCATCGGAGTTGGAACGGACAGCTTCGATTGCCAGCTTTGCCCTGGCCCAATCCCTTCAGAGGCATTCTCGATACTAGAGACGCAGTCCCACAGAAACCACTGTGAGGCGATAAAATCGCCAATCATATCGGGTTCCTTGATTTTACCTCTGCCGGTATCCGGCTGGAATGCCTTTTCGCCGATTTCTTTAATCAGTTTATCCAGTTGCGAGTAGTCTTCTATTTTACCAGTGGGGCCGATTTTGAACGTGTGCGTTTTACCGGCGAAATTTTTCACTGCGTCTTTTTGTGTGCCGTCGCTGCGTTTTACATTCACCGATTCACAGGTTGCTTTGATGGTTGACAGTCCATAAGGATTTATTTCGACCGGTGTATATGCAACGATCATTTCCATCGACTCAGAAGACCTGCTCAAAGTGGTCTGCTCCTGTTCGACCTCTGTTTTTGAGGGTTCCCAATCGATAATTATTTCTCTGTCGGAGACAAACTTGTATCGCAGTGTTTGACCATCCTTGAAATCCACTGTTAAAAGTTCTTTTCCTTCGTTTGAGTTTGGAGATTTTATCATCCCGGCCTTGGGTTCACATCCTGTAAGAATAATCAAAAAAAGGACGGCTGGAAAAATTAGTATTGTTCTCAATCATACTCCTTTCAAGCGCGCTTGCAGTGTAATATTAATTTATTCTTTCGATACTATATGACTGTAAGGCCGACATCTTTATCGCATCGGGCATTTCATCAGTTTTTGAAGCGGGATCAATGATAACCCATTCTGTCAGCATTTTTTCGCTGCATTCCTCCACTTTGCCTTCTTTCAAATTCAGTTTCATGTGACCTGTATATGTCCCGGTAGTATCGAATGGAAAGGGCAGTGTTGTCGGTTCTTCTTTGTCTTGCTTGGCTGAAGGAATGGCATTCATCCGGATGATAGCGGTGGGGCGATTATCCACATCTTGTATTTCTTCCAATGTATAGTTTTTACTGTATGATTTTGAGCCCATCTGGTCGAAAGAAAAGCTTTTTACGGCGTCCCAGCTCTGGCCTACGCTTAATTTGTCTTGCTCGGCAGGCAGTCCGGGAATAGTGTGTCGGACTCTGATTGCATTGACTGAGAGTAGTTGAATGACGGTCTTGCCGGCCGATGCGCCGTCACTGACGGCGGCCATAATATCATTTACGTCGATAATCCTTGAAACCTGACCGGCAGGTGTAATCTCTATTGTATAACTTTTTCCTATTAGCTTGCCCAAAGGCCCTTTCATGTCATTTTTTTTCGAACTGTCGAAGTCCAGAACGATATTATTAGTGACTTCCGTCTGATATTTGAGGCCTTTGATGGTGATTTTTGCAACGGCGTTGCCATTGTCGTCGATGCTTTCAATATGCTGGTCAAAAGCCATCTCGATTTTATTGCCGCTGCGGCCGCCTTTGAATTCTACGGGTTTTTTTGAAGTCAGGCCCTCCCATGCCGCTTGTCTTCTGGTTTCTACGGTTACTTTATAAGTTGTCGAATCGTGTGGATTGAACTTCAGGGCCAGTTTGACGGCGGGCGATTGTTTTTTTGTTTTGGCGCCGGTTTTGGTTGTTTTGCCGACTTCGATTTCTGATGTGGCGGTCGCTCCGCGGCGTTCGGCGCAACCAGGCATTAAAAGCAGTATGCAGACGATTGTGCCTGCTTTAAGACCATAATTCTTAACTTTTTTCATCATTTCTTTTCCCTAAATACATTTGTGTCGGATTCGTTCTGTAATTGTACATTCTATATGTGTAAAGACAACCGATTTTTCTTTAATTGTCTCTAATCAATGGCTACAATGCGATTTTAAGCTTGTTTAATAAACTGTTTTTGGAGATATCTGATTATGAAAAGCGATATGGTTAAGAAAGGTTTTCAGCGTTCGCCGCACCGCGCCTTGCTGCATGCCTGTGGTATTAGTGGTTCGGATATGAAAAAACCGTTTATCGGTGTAGCCAACAGCTTCTGTGAGATTGTGCCCGGTCATGTTCACCTTGACGAGGTTGCCAAGGTGGTTAAGCAAACCGTTCGCGATGCCGGTGGAGTTCCTTTTGAATTTAATACCATAGCCATTTGCGATGGAATTGCTATGGGTCATACTGGAATGAAATATTCTCTGGCTTCGCGTGAAATTGTCGCCGATTCGGTTGAGGCAATGGTGCGGGCGCATTGCTTCGATGGTCTTATTTGTATCCCCAACTGTGATAAAATAGTGCCGGGAATGTTAATGGCCTCCGTCAGGCTGAATATTCCGACGATTTTCGTCTCCGGCGGACCTATGGCGGCCGGAAAAACAAAAGCGGGGAAAACTGTTGACCTTATCAGCGTCTTCGAAGGCGTGGCCGAATTTAACGCCGGTAAAATTGACGAAGCTCAGTTGGCCGAGCTTGAATGCACCGGCTGCCCAACCCAGGGAAGCTGTTCGGGCATGTTCACAGCCAATTCGATGAACTGCCTTTGCGAGGCAATCGGAATGGCTCTGCCCGGCAACGGGACAATTCTTGCAGTTGACCCTAAACGCCTGGAGCTTTATAAGAGTGCCGGTAAACAGATTATGACCCTTATCGAACAAGACATCAAGCCGCTCGATATTATCAATAAAAAGTCACTGGATAACGCCCTTGTCCTGGATATGGCGATGGGCGGCTCGACCAATACCGTCCTGCACTCTCTTGCGGTGGCCATTGAAGCCGGTATCGAATACGACCTTGATCGCATAAATGCAATTTCCGCCAAATGCCCGAACATCTGCAAGGTCTCACCTTCGAGCGAATATCACGTCGAAGATGTTAACACCGCTGGCGGCGTAAGTGCGATACTAAACGAGATAAGTAAAATCTCGAATCTTCTTAATACCGATTGTATTACTGTTACCGGAAAGACACTCGGTGATAATATTGCAAAGGCTGAGATAAAAAGACCCGAAGTGATTCATTCACTCGATAATGCGTACTCTAAAACCGGCGGCCTTGCGATTTTGACAGGCAATCTTGCTCCCAAAGGTGGCGTGATAAAAACCGCCGGCGTTGCACCGGAAATGCTCACTCACACTGGCCCGGCTGTTATTTTCGAGAGCCAGGAAGAGGCATGCGACGGCATTCTTGCCGATAAAGTCAAGGAAGGTGACGTCGTTGTGATCCGCTGCGAAGGCCCCAAAGGCGGTCCGGGTATGCAGGAGATGCTCAGCCCGACCAGCTATATTATGGGCGCCGGGTTGGGTGGTTCTGTCGCTTTAATTACCGACGGCAGGTTCAGCGGCGGCACGCGTGGCGCCTGCATCGGCCATATCAGCCCGGAGGCGGCGGTCGGCGGGCCTATCGGATTATTGAAAGACGGTGACATCATAGAAATTGACATTCCAAACAACAAGATAGACGTCAGATTATCCGAGAAGGAATTAGCCGAACGAAAAAATGCTTGGCAGCCGCCGAAGCCGCGTATAACCGAAGGCTGCCTGGCGAAATACGCCTCAATGGCAACCAGCGCCGACACCGGTGCAGTATTAAAGTGGTAAGATGTCGGTGAGGAAAAAAACTATCTGGTGTGTTGCCGGACTACATTTTGAATGTCAGGAATGTGTCAATTGCTAAATTGACTGGATTTTTGTATATTAGATTATATGTTAAAAATAGAATGCTTAGGCGCCTGTAATGGATATAGAACCGATACTCAAAGAATTCAAACGGAAGATAGCTGAGCTTTACGGCCCACTGCTTAAAAAGGTTATTCTCTATGGCTCATATGCGCGGGGTCAGGCCAATGATGAGCATTCGGATATTGATCTGGCCGTTGTGCTGGCAGGGGTAGTCAAGCCAGGCCAAGAGATTGACCGTATGATTGACATTATTACTGAGGTAAACCTTGAGTATAAAGTTTTAATATCTGTTTATCCTGTATCAGAAAGAAATTATCACAAAGTCAACAGTCCGCTTCTATTGAACCTGCGAAAAGAAGGGGAATATGTATAAAATCTATCCTTTTTTCTGTGGTAAAAATTATTTTTGTTTTTAGATCAGTATCAATCAATGTTAATCCATGTCTGAAATTGAATGGATTCCTGCTTTCGCGGGAATGACAATTGGCGTTAATTTGTGAAATCTGTGGTTAAAAAAATGCCATGGTATGTTGCCGGACTGCATTTTGAATGCACCGAATGCGGCGGGTGCTGCGCCGGGCCGGGCGAGGGCTATATCTGGGTCACCCGGCGGGAGATTGAGCTGATTGCTGATTTTCTAAAGATTTCCGTGAGTCAGTTGCGGCGGGAATATTTGAAGCGCGTGGGCCTGCGCACAACAATCATCGAACAGAGCAGCACGAAAGATTGTATATTCCTGCGGGAAATTGATGGGCGGAAACAGTGTATTATTTATCAGGTCAGGCCGAGCCAATGCAGAGCATGGCCTTTCTGGTCTGAAAATTTAGCCGACCCAAATGCCTGGAACAAAACGGCACAAAAATGTCCCGGCATTAATCGCGGGAAACTCTACAGCTTCGAGCAGATACAGAAAATCAAGAGGAACAAAAAGTGGTGGCTGGATATAAAACACAAGAAAGACTCCGGCGAGAAGTAGCTGAAATTTATAACTGGATTGATCAGCAGCTTTGTATTAACGGTGAGTTGGCGGGTCGGTGCGATGCCTGTGGAAAGTGTTGTGATTTCGGCGCCTTTGAGCACCGCTTATTTGTCACCGTACCGGAATTGATGTATCTGGCGGCAAATCTGGATACCGAAAACCTCAAGCCGATGCCCACAAGCCGATGTCCCTACAATATTAGTGGCAAGTGTGCCGTTTACGAATATCGTTTTGCCGGCTGCAGGATTTTCTGTTGCAAGGCAGATGCGGATTTCCAGAGCTCTTTAAGCGAATCGGCCCTGGAAAAGCTCAAGGCAATATGCCTGGAATTCGAAGTTCCCTATCGTTATACCGACCTGGCTTCTGCTTTGAATGGTTCCGAAGCCGTTTAATATTTATCAATCGGCAGGGGAATGTTGTCACGCGGGTCACGTAGATTGATATATTTTACGCCGCCTGAAAGAGTTCCTTTTTCCTTATAATAACCATAGAGCTTGGCTAATTTCTGTTCATCGGTGGATTCCAGATACTTTTGCCATGTGCCAAGTTCCGCTCCCCAAATTATTGTAGTGTTGTCTCTTGTGTAAAGAATAATATGCGGCTGTCGCTTGTCTTGCCTGCCGTTGTAATTGCTCACGTCTATTATGGCTATTTCGTGGAGTAAAGGTTTTTGAGGCGTAACGGTTCTGTCCCTTTTGTTAATTAGGTCTATTAACATTATCGCTGCGGCCAGGTCGTCCTGATACCATGCCTCCCCAAACCGGGGAACCTTTGTTAGCATAGACAGCCCTTTTATTTGCACTATTAAAAGATGCGGCATAGGCACATAATCGAGTACTACCTGCTCGGCATCTATATAAAATGGGCTCAGACCGGATTTGACAAGAGCAATTGGCTTTCTGAATGTGGCATGTACTTGAATTGATTTGTCAGTTGTCAGTGCCTTGACCCCGTGCAGCCAGGCGACGGGTTCCAGATTTTCAGCAACCAGATGAGCGGCATCTTCATCAAGTCTGAAAGTCCTGCCGCCCGCGTAGGCGAGGATTTTTGCCTCCAACTGCTTGCCGACCCATTCGGGAGTGTCCATTAGCACCACCGGGCCGGTTTTTACAGGTTTGGTGGACTTTACGTACCTTTCTGCAAAATAAAGTATTACTCCTATAGCCACAACGGCGCAGGCAATAGATGATATTTTCAAAACTCTTATCAGACTCGGCCCAAGCCGTCTTGAGCTTTGCTTTTTCTTTGCTCTCAAGGAACCGGGCCTGAATGATATTCGTTTCTTCTTGTTTTTTTTACTCTTGCTTTTAACCACGATTATCTCATATCACGCCTGGTGTTCCGCAAGCGATGAATATGCTGTCTCTACGATTTTTTTACACAAATCACTCATTGAAAATCCTGCCTTGGCTGCAGCCTTCGGCACAAGCGAATGCGTTGTAAAACCGGGAATTGTATTAACCTCTAAAACGTATGGGATATCATCCTCGCTCAGGATAAAATCGACTCTTGCAAAATGCCGACAACCGAGGGCGTAAAAACAATCAAGCGCCGCCTGGCTAACGTGTGCTGCTATAGATAGCTTTGTAATTGTGTCGAAAAGAAACTCTGTTTGCTCATCCTCGTATTTCGCATGATAGTTATAAAAGCTGTTTTTTGTTCGGATCTCGAGAATCGGCAAAGCCCAGCCGCATAGGATGCCAACCGTTACTTCCCGGCCAGGCACGAATTCTTCGATCATACAATTGCCAAATTTACTGAATGTTTCGCGGGCGGTTTTTATTACCTCCTGGGTTGTGGAGACGATACTCACGCCGACGCTGCTTCCCTGTTTTATTGGTTTTATTACATATCTATCGGCTAAATACTGCAAATGTTCTTCGAGTTCCTCGATTTCAATCTGATTATTAAACTCTATTGCCGCCGGTGTTGCCACTCCTACCTTGGCAAAGAATTTCTTGCTGGCCATTTTTTCAAATGCGTTTTGGCTTGCCACCGGTCCGCTGCCGGCATAGACAAGCGATTTGTCTTCAAGGATTTGTTGAAGCTGCCCGTCTTCGCCGAACTGCCCGTGCAGGGCGGGGAAAAAAATATCGATACTTTTATCTTCCAGTATGTCAAGTTTGTCCGGCTGGATGTCCGCCGTTACGACATTAAAGCCGGCCTGCCTTAACGCTTCGGCTACACATTGGCCGCTTTGAAGGCTGATTTCACGCTCGGCCCCGATTCCGCCGGACAAAACGGCTACTTTTAATTTACTGTTTAATGTTTCCAATTTAGCGACACTTAAAGTTTCTTAATTCCAGATCTCTATTTCGAGTTCCAGCTCGATATCATATTGTTCTCTGACTTTCTGTTTTACTGTCTCTATTAATCTCATAACGTCGCGGCTTCGACAGCCCTTTTCAGCAATTATAAAATTTGCATGTTTTTCACTGACGACGGCACCGCCTATCTGCAGCCCTTTTAAGCCCGCCCTGTCAATCAAAGCGCCGGCGGAAA
>CAZMWN010000039.1:0-18169 GCA_964569935.1 uncultured Pirellulales bacterium | reverse complement strand
CTCTGCAGGAACCTTTGATATAAACCGGCGTATTATAGAGTATTGAAAGGACAGAGTGCAGGCGTTTTGATTAAGAGACAAAGAATATTGATAACAGGGCAGGTGCAGGGTGTTGGTTTTCGCCCGGCCGTGTACAAAATAGCGACAGCACTGCAGCTTTCCGGCATTGTATATAACGACACTAACGGCGTTACCATCGAATTGCAGGGCAAGGAACAAAAAATTGCCGAATTCCTTGACCGCCTGCAATTTGATACAGACAAACCGCCGCTGGCCCGGATAAAAACCTGCGATGTTCTCGATATACCGCTTGTGGAGGGCAAAGATGGATTCTTAATCCGAACAAGCGATTCGCAGGGTACGCCGCTTTCACAGGTGACCGCTGACATCGCTACATGCCGAGACTGCCTTACGGAAATGGCAGATGAGAAAGATTTCCGATACGGCTATCCGTTTATTAACTGCACAAATTGCGGGCCGAGATATTCAATAATCAAAAACATTCCTTACGATAGACCGAATACGACAATGTCGGTATTCGGGATGTGCGAAAAATGCGCTGCTCAATACGTCGATGTCACCGACCGTCGTTTTCACGCCCAACCTGTTGCCTGCCCGGCTTGCGGGCCGAAAATTCGACTGACGGACGGCAAGGGCAAAACAATACAAACAAAGACCGAAAAAGTATTATCCGAAGCCGCTTGCCTGCTCTCAGCGGGAAAAATCGTCGCAATAAAAGGAATCGGCGGATTCCATTTAGCTGTTGACGCCCTTAACAACAAAGCAGTGGAACGATTGCGGGAACGAAAGAAACGTGACCATAAACCTTTCGCCATGATGAGTGATTCAACTGAAAAAATAAAACAATATGCAATAGTTGACGACCTGTCGGAGCAGCTCTTAAAAAGTCCCAAAAGCCCAATTGTCTTATTACCCAAGAGAAAAAACAATCCAATAGCTCCATCGGTGGCCCAGGGAGTAAGCACCTATGGCTTTATGCTGTGTTATGTGCCGCTGTATTACTTGCTCTTTGAACAGAATATAGATGTCCTGGTAATGACCAGCGGCAATATTTCCGATGAGCCGTTGATTTGTAAAAACGAAACGGCGCTGGAGCGGTTAGGAAACATCGCCGATGCTTTTTTAATGCACGACAGGCAAATTTTCAGGCAGGTCGACGATTCTATCGTGCATTGTATCGACAAGGAGCCGGTCCTGCTAAGGCGGGCAAGAGGATATGTTCCCACACCGATTATTATAAAGCAATCATGCACGGAGGATATATTCGCCGCGGGGGCGGATTTGAAAAATACTTTCTGTTTTGCAAAGCGTAACCAGCTTATCTGCAGTGAACACATTGGCGACCTCGAAGACGCCGAGGTCTATCATCACTACATCGGCTCGGTCGAGCATCTGGCGAAACTGTTCGAAGTTGAGCCGAAAATCGTTGCCTGCGACCTTCATCCGGGCTATTTTTCCACACAATATGCCAATTCAATGACCTCTCGAAGGATTATTCACATCCAGCACCATTGGGCCCATGTCGCTTCCGTTTTAACCGAACATGGCATCAGCGGCCCGGTCATTGGGCTTGTTTGTGACGGCACCGGCTACGGAACAGACGGAACCATTTGGGGCTGCGAGTGCCTGATTGCATCGCTGGAGAAATTCGAACGGTTCGGCCATTTGGATTATTATCAATTAGCAGGTTCAGACAAGGCAAGCAAAGAAGCTGTAAGACCTGCTTTGTCATTATTGAAAAAAGCATACGGCGGGAAATTTTCTATTTCGGAATTTGACTGGCTTTTGAATCGCATCGAGCCTGATAACAATAAACTGCAAACTATATCAGAGCAGCTCGACAAAGGCATAAATTGCATAGAGACATCCAGCCTGGGCCGGTTCTTCGACGCTGTCGCCGCCATGCTCGGACTGGGAAACTATAATCATTTCGATGCGCAGTTGCCGATGGCTCTGGAGGCGATTGCTGCTGTCGATGTTGAGGATAGTTACGAATTCGAGATCTCTTTACCACCGGACCAACGCTGCCGTTTTGACCCTGGTATAACCATAAGAGGGATTGTTCAAGATATTAAGGACAATATCGAGCCCGGCATAATCTCCGCCAAATTTCATAACACCATTGCCGCTGCTCTATCAGCGATGGCCAAACATGCAAGGGAAAGCACGAAGTTAAACACAGTCACATTGAGCGGGGGAGTGTTTTGCAACCGATATCTAATCGACCGTTTGGTGAAGCTGCTGAAAAAGGAAGGTTTCGATGTATTATTCAACCGGGAAGTTCCCTCCAATGACGGAGGAATCTCTCTCGGCCAGGCTGCAATCGCCGCCAATCTTGTAAACAAAGACTTATCAATTACGGACTCACAATCAACAAATAAAGGAGAAATATCATGAGTAAATTGCAGATTCTTGTCACTATCTTTTTAATCGCAGGAATGATTTCAATTGCTACCACACAAAAGTCAATCGCGACCGGCGGTATTAACAAGGAAGACACAACATCAGACGAATACGAACTCGTCTGGTCGGACGAATTCGACAAAGATGGATGCCCGGATCCGAACAACTGGACCTATGAAAACGGATTCGTTCGAAACGAGGAGCTTCAATGGTATCAACCGGAAAACGCCCGATGCGAAGACGGCCTGCTTATTATCGAAGGCAAACGAGAACGCAGGCAAAATCCCCGTTACAAACCGGACAGCGATAACTGGAGAGCAAACAGGGAGTATGCCGAGTACACCTCCGCAAGCATGACAACCAGGCGTCTGCACAACTGGATGTACGGCCGATTTGAAATGCGAGGTAGAATCGACACCCGCGCCGGCCTTTGGCCCGCTTTCTGGACTTTAGGTTCTCAGGGCATGTGGCCGGCTTGCGGCGAAATCGATATTATGGAATATTACAAGGGCATTCTTCTGGCAAATGCGGCATGGGCATCAGAAAAAAGATGGACACCCATATGGGACGATACCAAAAAACCTATCACAGATTTCAATGATCCCGATTGGTCCGGCAAGTTCCACATCTGGCGAATGGATTGGGACCAGAACAACATCAAACTCTATGTTGACGATATGCTCTTGAATACTATCGATCTGAAGGAGACGTTTAACCAGGATGACCAGAAAAAAAATCCGTTCCATCAGCCGCATTATATAATCCTAAATCTTGCCATCGGCGGAACCGTTGGAGGGGACCCCTCAGATACCGAGTTCCCGGCAAAATTCGAAGTGGACTACGTTCGCATATACCAAAAGCCTTCCCAGGCGGCAACCGACGAACAAAACACTCCAGCAAATATGTAATAAGATGCGCTGTTTGTTAATCTTCATAAAGTCGATGGCTATAATCTCTGTGCAAACCAAAGATTGACCCGGCACGTATCTAACAATAGAATGCAAACTTAACAGGTAATAAAGACTCAAAAAACGTTTCACAAGCGACGAGAGACGAATTATGTGTTTGGCGATACCGGCAAGAATCATTGAATTGGAGGCTGACAAGGCGGTTGTTGATGCCATGGGCAACCGCTTCAAGGCAAAAACTACGCTCCTGCCGAAGGCCAGGTTGGGAGATTTGGTTTTAGTTCATGCAGGTTTTGCCATCTCGATGGTTGACGAAGAAGAAGCGAAAAAGACATGGCAGCTTATCTCAGAAATTAACGACTTTTTAGATACGCCAAATAAAGTCTCGGGATAAAGTCGAGATTCACAAATAACCAGATACGAAACCAATGCTCGATAGAATTAATAAAGCACAGAAACAAATGACCTCGGCCTGCGAAGCTTTAGGCCGGCAAATTAATATCATGGAGGTCTGCGGCACCCATACGGTCTCGATTTTTCGCAACGGCATAAGATCAATGCTGCCGAAAGACCTGCGGCTTTTATCCGGGCCGGGCTGTCCGGTCTGTGTCACCGGTCAGGGCTATATCGATGTTGTCTTGCAGTTAGCTGGCCATGACGATTGCATAATCGCAACTTACGGCGATATGATTCGCGTGCCCGGCAAAACCGGCTCGCTCGAAACAAAACAGGCAAAAGCCAATGTCAAAGTCGTTCTAAGCAGCGAAGATGCTCTGCAATTAGCCAAAGATAATCCCGAAAAAACAGTTATATTCATTGCAGTTGGCTTCGAGACCACTGCGCCCGCAACAGCGGTAGCAGTAAAAGAGGCCGCCGCCGAATCGATAGAAAATTTCACTATTTTAAGCGGACACAAACTTGTGGTGCCTGCAATGCGGGCGTTGTTAGGCGGGAAAAATCATAATATCGATGCGTTCCTTTGTCCCGGACACGTCAGTGCAATTATCGGCTCCGGTGCTTTTACCCGGATTGTGGATGAATTCAAAAGGCCCTGCGTGGTGGCGGGCTTTGAGCCGCTGCAGATAATCGAAGGACTTGCCGAAATATGCCGACAGCTTTCCGCCGGTAATGCCGAACTCAAATCACTATATGATGCAGTTGTAACCGAGAAGGGCAATACCGTGGCGCAGAAAATCATCAACGACTGTTTCGAGCCGGTGGACGGTTACTGGCGAGGCCTTGGAAAAATAGAAAAAAGCACGCTGGAACTCAAAAACGAATACAGCCGATTCGATGCCTTCAAGTGTTTTAACATTACAGAGGCACCCGGCGAGGAAATGAGCGGCTGTCGATGCGGCGAGGTTCTGTGCGGATTGATTGAACCGCCGGAGTGTGGACTGTTCGGTGAAAAATGCACACCGCAAAAACCAGTCGGCCCCTGTATGGTAAGCTCCGAAGGCGCTTGTGCCGCGTGGTTCAAGTATAGTCAGCAGAGAGACAACTGATGGGAACGGATAAAAACGGCAGAATCTTACTTGCACACGGCGGCGGCGGCCAGCTCACCGACGACCTGATACGCCAGCATATCCTGCCGAAACTCAAAAACAACACGCTGGCTGAGTTAGGCGATTCGGCAAAACTGAGTCTTGCTTCGAACTCGCTGTGTTTTACAACCGACAGCTACGTCGTTAAGCCGTTGTTTTTTAACGGCGGCGACATCGGCAAGCTCGCAGTCTGCGGAACTATAAATGATCTGGCCGTTACCGGTTCCAAACCTGTCGCGATGTCCTTGTCGCTGATAATAGAGGACGGATTTGAATTTGATTTGCTTGATAAGATTTTAGAAAGTATCGGCCAAACCGCCCGCTCGAACAATGTCGATATTGTAACAGGCGACACAAAAACGGTCGAAGCCGGCGCTGCCGATAGGATTTTTATCAACACTGCAGGTGTGGGTATAAGATTAGACGGTGTGGAATTAGGCATCGAGAGAATTTCCGCCGGGGATAAAATCATTATCAACGGCACAATCGGCGACCACGGTATGACGATTATTTCACAGCGAGAAGGAATAAAATTTCAATCGCAATTGCAAAGCGATTGCGCCGCCCTGACGGGACTGACCTGCGAACTACTTGAGAAAACAAACGGCATAAAATTCATGCGGGACCCGACCCGTGGTGGGCTGGCTGCGACATTAAGCGAAATATCAAGAAGCAGCGAACTGAGTATCGAAATCCGCGAAACGGATATTCCCATAAATAAAACGGTGCAGGCGGCGGCGGATATGCTCGGCTTCGATGTGCTGACAATCGCAAACGAAGGCAAATTCGTCGCGGTTGTATCACCTGAATCGGCGGAGGATTGCCTGAGCATTTGCAGAAATCATCCGCTGGGAAAAGAGGCAAAAATAATAGGGCAAGTTATAAAAACACACGATGTGCCCCTGGTGGAACTTACCACCCGGATAGGCGGAAGGAGAATTGTACAAATGCCATACGGCCGTGAGCTACCGAGGATATGCTGATGCACGAGATGGTAGTAGCACAGAGCCTGTTGGCACAAATATCGGATGAGGCTGCAAAACAAAATGCAAAACCTGTCGCTGCAAAGATCAGTTGTGGAAAACTCAATGCTCTCAACGATGAAATACTGTCATTTGCCTTCGAAGCGATTGCTAAAGATACATTGTGCCAGGGAGTAAAATTGGAAATCGAACACAAGCCTTTGCAGGCAAAATGTAAAATCTGTAATCATGTTTTTGAAATCGAATTTTCGAATCCACAATGTGAAAAATGTAAGGGACAGGAGTTTGAATTACTGCCGGATGCACCTTTGATTCTGGAAGAAATAGAATTTCAAACTAGGTAAAATCATGAAAAAAGTTAATATTGGAAAAAAAATTCTTAGTGAAAATGAAAAATGTGCTATCGAAAATAAATCCCTTTTAGCCGAGCTAAAAAAATTATGCCTGAACATGATTTCGTCTCCAGGTTCCGGCAAGACAACCATTCTCGTCAGAACAATAACCGATCTGAAGAATAGAATAAAAATCGGCGTTATCGAAGGTGACATTCAGACCGATATCGATGCCCAGAGAATCAGAGCGACCGAAGCGCCTGCTGTTCAAATCAACACTGAAGGCGCATGTCATTTATCCGCTGCCCAAGTGAGCAGGGGACTAAAAAATTTACCTTTGGATGATTTGGATTTAATTATTATTGAAAACGTCGGCAACCTTGTTTGTCCATCGGCCTTCGAGCTGGGTGAGGCCGGTAAGGTGGTTGTACTTTCCGTTGCCGAGGGTGACGACAAGCCTGCCAAGTATCCCGGCATCTTTGCAAAGTCGAAAGCGCTGCTCATAAATAAAATCGATATGCTCGCATCCGGCGGACAGGTTGATTTCGATATCGAGCGCGTCAAATCAGATGCTCGCAGACTGAACAAAGCCATCGAAATCTTTCCAATCTCAGCAAAGACCGGACAAGGCATGGCCGACTGGTACGACTGGCTGATAAGGAATGTTGAGCAGAGCAGAATGCAGCAATAACGCAAACGTCAATCGCTGTTCCCCGTCGGATTTGTCTTGTAGAGGTTATGCTTGTTAATGTAGCTAACTACCGCTGGATACAGCATTTGTGCAACATCCTGGCCGGCGGCCAACCTGTCTCGTGCCTCCGTGCTGCTTATATCAACCAGAGGCGTCGGGACAATATTACGCTGAAGTTTTTCGATGCGGCGGCGGCCCCAGAGCTTCTCATAACCGGTAAAATCCGGCTTATCAAAACCAGCTCTATACATCACAGCTAAATTGCATTCATCAATCAATTCGACAATATCATGCCAGTGTACCAGCTCATCGATACTGTCGGCTCCAACAAGCCAGTAGATCGAACTTTCACTGCCGTACTCTGCCTGGAACTGCCTTACAGTTTCAAGAGTATAGCTCGGCGCGAGTCGTTTTAATTCACAGTCATTTGCCTCAAAAATCTCGTGTCCGACTATGGCGAGTTTTATCATCTCCAGTCGATCTATGTCACTTGCACTGGGTAGAAAACTCTTCAGCGGAGAATGCTTCGCGGGAATGAAAATTACTTTATTTGCGCATAAAAATTCTGCAGCTGCTGCTGCAACTGTAGTGTGGCCAAGATGTATCGGGTCGAAGGTGCCGCCAAACAAAACTATTTTTCTCAAAGCCATAAAAATCTTAACAACTGCATTGTGATATATTGAATATAATATAGGATAAAATTAAAGAAAATCGAACATTCAAGAAATTAAAAAACAATAATATTCTTAATAAGCAACTTATTTTTTACTTTACAATATGTGTGGTAATCAATATATCAAGCTGTGTAAAACATTGACGACCGAAAATTTCGTCAAGTAATACTAAACTTTTAGACGATAAATAAATATATAAAAATTTTAATATTTTTGTATATTTATTTCATATTTTTCTTTATTGTTATAAATGTTGTGATTGTTACGAAGAAACATAAAAGGATTTTGTGAGCCAAAAGGAGGTGACACAATAATGGCAAAGAAGAAAGCAAAGAAAAAAGCAAAGAAGAAAGCAACCAAGAAGAAAACTGCAAAGAGGAAACCAGCAAAGAAGAAAGCCAAGAAAAAAGCAGCAAAAAAGAAAAAATAGTGTAACAGTTTAGACAGAAGCCTGCCCTCGAATGAAATTATTGATTTTGGCAGGCTGCCGGCTGAAACCGGTTGTTTGAGCCGCGATTGTAAAATCAAGGCTTCGAGCGGTTACGCGAAAGACGGAAGGTTCTCACACTGCAGTAGAGCCTTCCATCTTTTTTGGATATAGAGCACCAACGCTATTTGCAGCATATCATTATCCCAATCCGTCAGAACCAACTGTCATCTTGCAATTGGACCTTAATTGCTTATACTATTCGCTTAAACTTACATTTTATCTGATATATCTATGAATGATAAAAAGGCGGTAAATAACATGGATCATTTCATCTACAAAAACGGCAGGCTCTTTGTCGAAAATGTCAATATTGATAAAATAGCCGAAGCCGCAGGCACGCCGGTTTACATCTACAGTAAAGCCACTTTTATCGATCATCTGCAAAAGATTCAAAAAGCATACAGCGAACTTGAGACTCTGATTTGTTATTCCGTCAAGGCCTGCGGCAATATTCATATCCTCGAGTTTATGACTGAACTGGGAAGCGGATTCGATGTTGTCAGTGGCGGGGAATTGTTTCGCGCACTACAGGCCGGCGCCGGACCCTCGAAAATCGTTTTCGCCGGCGTCGGTAAAACAGATTCCGAAATTATCGAAGCACTCAATGCCGGCATAGGTTATTTCAATATCGAATCGGAAGCGGAACTGGAAAATCTTATTGAATTAGCAAAACAACAAAACAAACACACAAAAGCAGCGTTGCGAGTAAATCCCGATATTGAATATAAAACCCATGCTTATATCACAACGGGTAAAAAGGAAACCAAGTTTGGTGTCGATATCGAGCACGCAATAAATATCTTCGAAAAGTACGACGGCAACGAAAGTGTAAATCTTTGTGCAGTTCATGTTCACCTTGGTAGCGGCGGAAAGACTATCGAGCCCTTTGTCGATGCAGTTAAAAAACTCCTGCCGCTTATCGACCAGCTTCGCAGCAATGGCCACACCATCGAAGCTGTTAACTTAGGCGGAGGCTACGGCGCTGATTACGAGTCCGACACGGTCCCGCCAGCCAACGAGTATGCAGCAGGAATTGTGCCGCTGCTCAAAGATAAAAATCTAAAACTAATCCTGGAGCCAGGTAAAAGCATCTGTGCCAATGCGGGCGTCTTGCTTACCCGCACTATCTATACCAAGCGCGGAGGCAGCAAAAAATTTGTCATTGTCGATGCCGGAATGAATGATTTGATTAGGCCATCACTATATCAAGCATTCCATTTCATATGGCCTGCGAAGGTCGATAATAAATTTGTTCCACCCCAGCGGAGTAAAAATCTACAGATGGACGGCACCGAAGTTGTCGATGTGGTCGGCCCGATTTGCGAAGGTTCGGATTTCTTTGCCAAGGACAGGGCACTGCCGCCGGTCAAACGCGGCGATTTAATCTGTGTATTTACCGCCGGTGCCTATGGTTTTACTATGAGCAGCAATTATAACGCCCGCGGCCGAGCCGCCGAAGTGCTCGTTGACGGCGATAAATTCTCAATAATCAGAAAACGTGAAACCTACGAAGACTTAATCGCTCTTGAGCAACCTTGAACAATCGCTTACGGCTTATCTTTTATCTGAGGGGACGCAATACAAGGTACGAAATACGAGTCAAAAAGTTCTTTCGACAAAACCCGTATCGACCTGATTTTTCACAAACTGGTTATGTGAGAGGATATTCAGACAGATGGGAATCGTTGTTTTGATCGGCTCAATGACAAATTCCTGCAAGGCCCTTTTCATTGTTGCGATGGCCTCGGTTCGAGTCTTTTGATGGACAATAAGCTTGGCTATCATCGAATCGTAGGTTGGAGAGATCGTACAGCCCTGATATACATGCGTATCGATTCTAACTCCGGGGCCCCCGGGCGGAATGTATCGTGTAATCCTGCCCGGCGAAGGAGCGAAATTATTCTCAGGGTCCTCGGCATTAATCCGACACTCGATAGCTACGCCTGTGTGCCTGATATTTCTCTGACTCAATTTGACAGGCATTCCAGATGCGATCTTCAATTGATACTTAATCAAGTCATAGCCCGTCACCATCTCGGTCACAGGGTGCTCGACCTGTATTCGCGCATTTGCCTCAATGAAGTAATATTTCTTATCCTTATCCAAAAGAAACTCGATTGTGGCCGCATTGACATACTTCGCCTCCTTCGTAATCCTCAATGCAGCTTCGCACAATTCCTCCCTGGTACGTCTATCCAGAACCGGACATGGCGATTCCTCAATCATTTTTTGATGTCTTCGCTGGATGGAGCAGTCTCTTTCAAAAAAGTGTAGTGCGTTGCCTTTATTGTCGGCTATTACCTGGACCTCAACATGTCTGGGCTCAACGATATACTTTTCCAGATACACACTCCCGTTCCCGAAAGCAACTTCAGCTTCCGCGCGTGCCGCATTAAATGCCGACCGCAAAGAAATGTCGTTGTGAACAATCCTCATCCCGCGTCCACCGCCGCCGGCAGCAGCCTTTATTATTACCGGGTATCCCATTTCATTTGCCAATTCTATCGCTTCTGAGTCTTCTACGATAATCCCATCAGAGCCCGGCACAACCGGTACCCCGGCCTGATGTGCCAGTTTTCGGGCGCGGACTTTGTCACCGAGCAATCGCATCGCCTCAACAGGAGGTCCGATGAACGTTATACCACATTCCCGGCAAATCTGAGCAAACTCGATATTCTCAGCCAGGAAGCCGTAGCCGGGATGTATTGCTTCAACATCTGTAATCTCGGCGGCACTTATAATGCGCGCAATATTAAGATAACTTTTAGCACAGTCGGCAGGCCCTATACAGACCGCCTCATCTGCAAACTGCAGATATGGAGCCTCTTTATCGGCCTCGGAATAAACTACTACTGCTTCGATGCCAAGCTCATGACAGGCACGAATTATACGTAGTGCTATTTCACCACGATTTGCTATTAGTATTCTTGAAAACATATTCTCGCTTCTCGTTCGGCTCCACACAGCGCATTCTAATCAGTCGGGCCTGACCTTAAAAAGTACCTGGCCGTATTCAACAGCCTGGCCATCAGTTACAAGTACATCAGCAATTATTCCGCTGGTTTCAGCCTTTATCTCGTTCATAACCTTCATCGCCTCAATGATGCAGACTATTGTCTGAGAACTAACTGTCGATCCAATTTCAACATAAGGCTCGGAATCAGGACTCGGCTTTGCATAGAAAGTCCCGACAATTGGTGAGGTTATTTCTACTAAGTCTTCCTGTTGCACAGCGGATTGCTCAGCACCAGGCTGAATCAAAGCCTCTGTGCTCCCGGGACCGGCAGGTGCTGTACCAACTTCCTGTCTCATTATCGGCAAAGCGGTTATAGCCGGTGGCTGAGGTTGACAACGCTTTAGATAAATCTTGTCATCATCCTGCCGGACCTCAAGCTCCTCAAGATTGTTTTGTTTCATTATTTCGATGAGTTCTTTTATCTTCTTTAAATCGATGTCTTTGTGCGCCATCGCCGTATTCCTTTTGCTAAACTCGTACTGCGTATTGTCGCCTGCATAACTTACCACGCACGACGCATAACGAAGTTGAGATATCAGTATAACGGCAGACCACGTATTTGCAAGCAATTTCCCTTACACAGACAGAAGAGAAATAAACTCGGAAAATACCCGTTAGCCGGTGGAACTGTAATTACATCCTTCAATTATTCGCAAAAGGAATGCAATAGAGTGATCGCTGTGATGGGAAACTCTGTGTGTCAGCAAAGGAGCCTGAATTTACTTCAGTATTTCGAGGCCAACCATTGTAATGTCGTCAATTTCAATCTGCTCAATTTCCTGATTCTGTATATGCGAATTGAATACGTCCAACATCTGGGCAATGGGCATATGTTTGATTTCCTGAAATTCCCTCGTGAAACAGAAGCCAAGCCGGTTATTGAAACCGCCAATCAAAGAATCAGCCCCATCAGAATAAAGAAGCAATTTGTCGCCCGGTTCGAGTTGTATAGTGCTCTGAGGAAATTCAGTCTGTTCAAAAACTCCCAGCAGTGAGCCTCGTATTTCCAGTTGTTCGAGTGGTTGCCCGGCTCTTATAAGGATGGGATAGGGGTGTCCCGCGCGAGCGTATGTGAGTTCCAATGTTCTCACATTCAGCAAACAATAACAACACGTGGCAAACTGATAGCCGGGCAGCTTCTGTGCAGCCATCCGAATATTGAGATTCTTGACAACTTCACTCGGCGAGAATATACGGTATTTGTTCTCTATGGTCTGACGCATAACCAGGGCCTGTTTCAGAAAGATCGTCAAAAGTGCTGCAGGCATTCCATGGCCTACTACATCCGCTAAATAGAAACCGATATGCTCTTCGTCGACGCGGACAACATCAAAAATGTCACCGGATACCCACTCGGCCGGCAAAAATATCGTAGCCCATCGCACCTTGTCGGTTTGGGGCAACTTGGTGGGCAAAAAATCCTTTTGGACAAGACCGGCTAAACGAAGCTGCTCCGCCAGATTCTCTATCAGCGTCTTCGCTGTATCTATTTGCTCTGACAGTTTGTTTTTATAAGTTGGTTGCACCTGCCTTGATGTAGCCGCAGGCTTTACTACTCGTGCGGAACTTTTTTTACGATACGTGAGGTTGGCACTGACTCTCACCCACAATTCATCAAGCGAAGAAACCTCTGAAGTTTCACTCATTGATAAACTGGTTGTTGACGGCAACATGGAAGAATTTTCTACCGGCACTTCTTCCTTGTCTGTAAGCAGGATCACGCCAATATGTTTCGTCTCGAGGGACTCGATGATTTGAACCAGCTGCTGTGAGGAGTACGTGTCATCCATATCAACAATAACCGTCCCTATTAAATCAAGCCCGTCGCTAACTTCGGAAAATTTGTTGATTGGAAGAACACGGCAGGACAGCTTTTTTTGATCGAGAAGCCGCTTTATTTTCGGGGGCATCTGCTCCCGGTTCGTTATATACAGTACATCAATAAAACTCTTATCCAAATCAACAAAACTATGTGATTCTATTTTTTCCATGATATCAATTTTCTGTCAGCTTTATCGGACTTTCAACAGGTAGTTGCCCATTTGATTGCCCTGTTAAAGAACCGCCGCTCACAGAATATCGCTAACTAACGACAGTTCACAGTCTATAAGCTAAATTTCGGCTCGATAAGGAGGGCACTTTGTATTTTCTAATGATTTTTTTGCAGTCAACCGGAAAAAATTGCCGAGCCGATGCGAAGAATGGTCGCTCCCTCTTCCGCAGCGATTTCATAGTCAGAACTCATACCCATACTCAGTTCGGTAAAATGCGGGCCAACAAATCTTTCGCCACGCATCTCAGCAAATAACTCTGCCGCCCGAACAAAACAAGTTCGAACCACGTCCTTGTCGCGAGTTAACGGAGCCATTGTCATTAAACCAACCAGCTTTAAGTTGGACAGAGTATCCATCTGTTCGGCCAGGTGGGTGGCTGCTCCAACCGGAACACCGTATTTTTGCGGCTCGTTGGAAGTATTGACCTGCAGAAGTACCTTTGGAAGTAAGCTCAGCTTTGATGCAGCATTGCTGATTTCTTCGGCCAGTCGAAGTGTATCCACCGAATGTATCAGGGAAGCTATGGGTAATACCTGGCGGACCTTGTTGCGCTGAAGATGGCCAATCATATGCCATTTGAGCTTCTTGAGCAGCTCCGTGTTACCATTGCCATCCTGTAAAATGCCGGCTACCTGCGCTGAAACCTTCTTGAGCTGCTGAACCCGATTCTCACCCAGTTCGGTATAGCCCAGTCGGATTACTTTTTCTATTGCATCGATAGTGGCAGATTTCGTCACTACAACAAGCTTTACGTCACGCCGTTCTCTGCCCGAGCGGGCACAGGCGGAAGCAATAGTATCTTCTACAAGCTTTATTCTTTCAGAAATTTTCGCCATAAGAGAACAATTAATAATTCAATCCCGATGAGCTCAATCCACCATAAAACATTGATTTAATAAAAATATCAGGCAAAGAGCGTTTATGCCAGCATAAAAGCCACATAAGCGGAAGTTTTATAGGATTTTTTTATAAAGCTGATTCATGTACTATACCGATTTTTTATATGTGACTTAATTTGTCGTTGTAAACCTTGATTCCTGCTTGCCTTGACATTACCAAAACCATGAAGCAAACCGGGCCATTAAGATGTGAGATTATCGCACGGTCGGCAGGGAGCATCAGGCTCGTGATTATGAGCCTAAGCATTCAAGACACAGGAATATAGGATTTTAGCTTTGAGAATATAATGTTCAGAAAAACACTAAAAAAAGCGATTTTATGCTTGCTTTTTTTCGCTAAAAATTATAAAATACTCTTTATAGTGTGAGGTGTAGTCGTATTCTAAATGAGGGCGTTTTTTGCTCTTCCATTATTTTCTTGACAGGATTTCGTTGAGATATTACTTTTTGTCTTGCTCTTTGATAAGGGTCTTTTTTAACCTAATAAGTGAAATAATGCACCTTAGGTGCTTATAAACCTCGGCGAGGCAGCGTGGTCCACCGGTCTCCCCCCCAGCCGGTTCCACCACCTCGCCTTATTTTATGCATTTTCTCAAGCCTTCCATCCCCGGCTGTGTAGTGTGAAGAGGTTGTTATTGACCTCGGACCTGGACGATTACTCTTCTGCTCCGTGGGCCGTCAAATTCGCAGAAGAAAATGCCCTGCCATGTACCAAGCTGCAGAGATTTATCCTTGAGCAGAATCTGCTCGCTACAGCCGACCAGGGTACTCTTGCAATGTGCATCGGAGTTGCCTTCATAATGCCGATAACCAGGACGATTAGAGGGTAGTAAATCTTCAAGAGTTAACAGTATATCATGCGGGACGGACGGATCGGCATTTTCGTTTATGGTAATCGCCGCGGTCGTATGAGGGCAATAGACTATTACATCGCCGTCGGAAATGTCGGATTCACCGACAAAAGATTGGACCTGGCCGGTGATATCTAACATCTGGTTGCGGTTTTTCGTGCTTACGCTGAACTTTCCCTGGACGATTTTCATAATACTTTCACTCAAAATCTTATATAACTATAAGGGTATCCCGACATAGGTCAATCCACTGTCTCAAGAGAGATTAAGAAGTCTCTTCAATTCTGTAATAAGCGACGGAATATCTTCTGTTGAGGTGAGCCATACAACATCCAGATTAATTGAAAAGTAGGCGTGAACAAGCCGGTTCCTCATGCCGATAATGACAGACCATGGAATCTCCGGAATGCTGTCGCGAAGTTCTTCCGATATTTGGCCCGCAGCCTCACCAATAATTTCAAAAAGACGAACGAGAGAGTGAACCAGCTTGCGGTCCTCGTCCAAATCCTCACGCGTTGAGGATTGAACATATTGCTTGATTTCCAAAGCTGCATCCAGCATATGCCGCAATCTCACGTTATCTTCATGCTTGATATTGAAGTTTGGCATTCCGCACTACCTCATCACGAAAATACTGGCTTAAATCCTCAGGAGTCCGCAAATCAACTTTTCTGCCAAGCATTTCCGATAATTCCATTTCCATCCTGATAATGGTAAAAAGGCCCGGTGTATGATCCTGTTTGAACTCCACCAAAAGGTCGATATCGCTGTCCGGTTGCAATTCGCCTCGAATCGAAGAGCCGAAAACCGACAGTTTCCTGATATTATTCCTTTTGCAAAAATCTGCGAGTTTTTCTTTGGATATTTTCTGTTCGAGCGAATAAGCCATCTCTCATAATCTCCGAAATATCGGATTATAACAAATTTTCTAAGCTCCAAAAGTATCTATTGAATAAACGCGGATATTTTTCGCTCTCTTTCCCTACATTTGTTCGACAACTTCGATGCCCAGCAGTTCGCTCAGGCCGTGCCTGATAGTTCGTGCGGTTAAATCACAAAGCAACAGCCTTGTCGGCCTCTTGTCCGGCCCGGCTTTGAGGACGGGGCAATTCGTATAAAATACGCTGAATTTCTGCGCAAGTTCATAAAGATATGCGGTCAGATAGTTCGGCCTGTAATCGGCAACGGCCGCCTGTACCGCCTCACCATAACGAATCAGGTATTTTGCAAGGTCTAATTCAGCCGGCTCTACCAAATTCAACTCCGTCACACCGGCAAGCTCCGTCTCAATATCCACATCTTTGCTCTGTGCATTTCGCTCTATCGATTTTATCCGGGCGTATGCATACTGCATATATGGTGCGGTATTGCCGTCCATCGCTAACATTTTATCGAAACTGAACACATAATCGCTCGTGCGGTTGTTGGAGAAATCCGCATACTTGACGGCCCCGATTCCGACCGCTTTGGCGATTTTCTCTTTATTTTCATCGGACAACTCCGGATTCTTTTGTTCGACCACCTTTTGGGCTCGCTCGACCGCTTCGTCGAGCAAATCTTTCAACTTCACATTTTCGCCGGAGCGGGTCTTGAGCGGCGAACCGTCCTCACCCAAAACGCTTCCAAACATAACGTGGTGAAGCATGTCTTTATTTGCCCAATCAGCCATATCGGCAACGGCAAAGAGCATCTCGAAATGCAGCTTCTGCCGCGAGTCGGTGACATAGATTATCGCATCGGCCTCTAATTCATTGACGCGATAGCGAAGTGCCGCCAAATCCGTCGTGGCGTAAAGATACGCACCATCGGACTTCTGAATAATAAACGGCAAACGCTCACCTTCTTTATTCTTAAACCCCTCCGGAAAGACACAAACCGCGCCATCAGATTCAACTGCAAGTCCCTTGCTCTTCAATTCTTCAACAACCTTCGGCAGCATATCTTTATAAAAACTTTCGCCACGAGGGTAGTTTGCTGCTTTTAAACAACCAAGTTTTACATATATTTTATCGAAATGTTTTTTTGACTGTCGGACTATTTGTCGCCAAAGGCCTATCCATATTTGGTCACCCGAATGCAAGCCTGCAAGCGCCTCGCGTGATTCCTGAGCAAATTGTTCTTCTGTGTTAAAAAGAATATTTGCTTCCTTATAGAATGCTTCCATATCTTTTAAAAGTAAAAAAGGGAAAGTTACCTCTCCATCTTTAATTGCTTTATCCCTCTTTCTGTTGTAAAGAGCACAAAGCATCCCGAATTGTGTTCCCCAGTCGCCGATATGGTTTTGCGGGATAACATTATGACCTAAAAATCGGAGTATATTACAAATGCAGTCACCGATGATAGTGCTTCGCAGGTGACCAACGTGCATTTCTTTTGCAATATTTGGCGCAGAAAAATCGACAATAACAGTCTTTGGATTGGAAACTTTATCTATACCAAATCTTTCTTGGGGGTACGGAAAAGGTCCTCCATCAGGCATGGTCTGTGGTATGCGATGCCTATAAACATCAAGAATAATCTTTTCGAGAAATAGGCTATTTAATCGCAGGTTAATAAAACCCGGGCCGGCTATTTCAGACGGCTCGCAAATGTCACTAATATCCAGTTTTTCTACCACCTGTTCGGCTAATTTGCGGGGATTGGTTTTGAGCTGCTTAGCCAAGGCCATTACGCCGTTGGCCTGATAATCGCCGAATTTGGCATCCGTCGCCGGCCTGACGATAGCTGCACAATCCTCCCACCCGGTGACAGCAGACATCGCAGCACTAATTCGCTCTTCGAGTATGTCTAAAACAATCTCCATATAAATCGATCAGTCAATCTTCAATTTCTCGGCGTCGCCCCAGAGCAGTTCCAGGTCGTAGTAGTCGCGATACTGTTCATCGAAGATATGGACGACGATATCAATGTAATCGAGCAAAATCCATCGCGCCTGCTCGTAGCCGGCCCTGCCGAACCGCTGCAGGCCCTGCTCCCTTGCAGCCTGGGAAATCTCATCGGCCACGGTGCGCATCTGCCGGTTGCTTGTGCCGGTGGCAATCACAAAGAAATCGGTCGCCGGCGACATGCCCGTCAAATTCAGAACCACAATATCACGGCAATGTCGTTCTGCCGCAATTTTCGCCGCAGCCAGGGCAAATTTCTTTTCATTTGAATTAGGCTTTTTGGACAAAATTTATATCCTTATGCAAATCTCCAATAAAAAAGAGGTGGCCTCATCGGCCACCCCGATAGACTACAAATGTTGGTAAGTTATGTCAACTAATGTGTGATTAATAACAATAAGGCGGTCTGCAGAACAAA
>CAZMWN010000038.1:0-18820 GCA_964569935.1 uncultured Pirellulales bacterium | reverse complement strand
AAGCTTTTAATAATTCGTAATTGCCCAGATCGGGACTCTTGAATAAGGGACCGTCATAATTATCGAAATACTGACTGTGAGCCGAAAATTCCGGATGCAGCTTGTGCAAATCTTCCGGCGAGTTCAGATTCTCCTGGGAGCTTTCGCTCGCTGCCGGACTCCACAAAATCAATTGTCGGGGTGCAGCATCTATGCTCAGTACATATACATTGTAATCGAGCTGTTTTACCTGTGGCTTTTTGAGTCTTTCACGCAGGGAACGCTGCTGCCAAAACTGTAGAAGCGATCCGCCAAACTGTTCATCTGCTGTCATTAAGTTGTTTACAAATACGTGTCCATCCCGCTCGTCGACATCCGGACCGGTGCTGGGATGCCAGCCGAAATGGTCGCCAACAGCGCTTCTTCCCGAGCGTCCAATGTATGCGGGACTGTTTACTAGTGTATTTTGGTATATTTGGACATCGGAACTGTTGAGTACAAAAATCCCGTAGTTACAATTTACGAACACGTTTCCGGCACAAACAGCTCCTTTTGAGATTTCGAAGAAAAATGCGTTTCGCCTCGATTGGAACCGTCGGACGTTGATCTGTTCGCTGATGTGGCCAACCTCCTGGAACCAATTATTGATAATTCGGCCGTCAACATTACCCACATCATACCATATTCCATTTGAATTCGGATGGTCGATAACCAGATTATCCCTGCATGTAGCGCGGTAACATTGATTAAAGATTTTCACTGCCGCGGGGAAATATCCCCTGATATTTTCGATATTATTACGTCTGAAGATGTTTTTTTCCAGCAGGATATCGGATGAGGCTATAATGTATATTCCTTCCGTACTGGTATCGCTCACCAGGCAATGCCTAATCGTTAAATTGTCTCCCCTTATGTAGCCGGCAACACGCGAACAGAATGAAATTGTGCAATTCTCAAACGTCGTACCTACAACATCCTTGCCATGATTCGACTCATTGGACAAACCCTCCGGTTCTTTTCCTTCGATTTCAATGGCACGGTACGCATACTGGGTGAACGTGATTCCTCGAATCATGGGTCCCTTGCCGTCTGAGGCCTTCCCGTGACAATCCTTGGTAGTTCTTGTAATAGCACTATCGAAAGCGGTGATTTCGACCAATCGGTCATTTGGGTCGGTACCAATGTAAACCTGCCCTTCATCATAGTCTATGAAATACGAATTCTCATCAACTTCATCCTGACCGCCTACAGTATTCAATAACTTACCGTCGACGAATACCATATCATTGTTGAAAAGACACAGTGGCGTTGACCTCCGAGACCGCCACCAATCCGCAGGCTTGGAAGGGAACAAACGTGACCAGGAAGTTTTCCATAAACCATCGGGCAGAGACTGCCACTTTGTTGCTATCTGGGTTCCCTTGAGCACCGGGTGTTCATCCGCATAGGGTTGCATGATAATGCGCTGGTTAAATTTCAGGTTACCAGTGCGATAAACGCCACCGCGTAATACGATTGCATCGCCGGTCTCTACTCGCTCTATTGCTGCCGCCAGGGTTGTCGGTTTGTCAAGTGTCGTTCCTGATTCCTCAGCCTGTCCGTCGGGCGCTACATAATAAATCCGACCTGCCACTTTGGGTAAATCATAGCTTTGCCATATCGGGCCATAAGGACCTCCTGAAGGTTGTGCTATTACAGGCGACGAACCAAAGATAATGTAAAGAAGGACACAGTAAATTAAATATGGCTGATACCATCTCTCTATCTGATTGTGTGATCGAGGGCGACTTTGATAAATATTGTGAGATTGTTCGATGTGATTCAACTTCATTTCTTTTCCCTTCCGAGTAATGGTTAATAAAGAGTAAAGATTTTTACATATAGGAATCAGTGAAATAATCTGGTGGAATTAAAATTATCTTTGGTAACAAGAGGAGTACACGTCAATATTATTCCTATAGTACTTCCCATAAATACCCCAATATTGATAAATGTTAGAAAAATTGATTTCCATCAACGGCGATGATTATACTACTGGGGAGTTTGTGATTCAAGAGAAGAAATCCTCGCAATTACCTGTTTTAGGATGGGATTGCATACAAGGCCTACAAGTACTTGTTTATGATGTCAATGAACACTCTTTTCTTTATCAGTGCTTTTGCGAAGATTTCATTGCACACACAATTCTGAAGGAAAGTAACTTTGGATTGAAAGAATTTTTTGGTACGAACTCCAAATTTTTGTGTTTGGATGACCGGTTTGTGAATGATTAACGTCTTTTGAGAACCAAAGCTAATGCTCCGGCAAGCAATAAAACGATTGTTGAAGGTTCAGGTATTACAATAATTGGTGAAGAAGATGATGATGATATTCCATTAATACCGGATATTACCGGATGGTCAATCTTCCTGCTTAATGCATAACCAACGGAATTCGGAACGCTGCTGTGAGGTATTTGTATGTTATCAAGACCCAACCATCCGGTAGATGGATTGTCCAGTTCAATACCGAGTTCATGACCAATAGCGTCTGTTGCATTATCGGCTGCGAACCTCAAGACATATGTCTTGAATGAAGTGGTCAGCTCCACGGTTTTTGTTGCAACCGTAATTCTCTTGCCGTTAATATCTTGGTAGTAGAAGCTCATTTTCAGGAGTGCAGCATTATAGTTGTTCCTTGCATCCACAGACAGCACGAACTCATCACCGGATTTAATCACGTAGGGCAACAGATTCCATATCGATGGGTCACCTTTGCCCTGCTCGCTACCCATCAAGAATGCAATCCAGTTCCCGTTCGTGGATCCTGGTCCCGTTTCCACGCCTGAATTAATAGCTACAACGTCACTGCTCCAGCCGGGGATGTCTATTGAATCAGGTTTTTCTCCATCCCAACACTGCTGTTTAATAGCACCGGGAAGCTCAAAACTATGATTTGGGACCGGCACCTTTATATATGCTGCCCGTGAATTTGCTGAAGCGAGCAATGCTACAACAAGACCCACTAATAATCCGGATTTTGGCATAACACTCTTCCTGTGAATAACAAGAAGAAAAAGTTTAAGTTTTGGTCGCAAGCTAATACTTGTATTAAAGGTGTTTATGACTTATTTCCTTATACCCTTATCATGCAAACCTTATTAAGAAGATATAAAAGAACTTTTATTAATATTCATGTTTTATCCATATTAAAAAATGCCCATTATATCATAAAATATCGAGCATCGGAGAAGAGCTTAAACGCGAAACACACGTTTCGGCATTTAATGGAGTATTAAAATTCAATTTTCAAGCACCCAGTACTTTGAAAATTTTGAAATTGTGCCATATTTCAATTAAAATTTGATACAGTTGGCTTCAATAATATCAGAGCACATTGTACCTATCTCTGCTTATGCTGCTCGCATACAAGCTTATGTATAAAAGTAAACCAAAAAAACTTAGCCTTGTTTTGTGTCTGGATTGTTTGTTATGCCAACTGTACGATGTCCTTTAAACATTAAAACAACACTTTTCTACGCTGCAGCAGAATCAATCCACCAAGACCCAACAGGATTATTGTAGCCGGTTCCGGAATCATATAAGCCACTGTACTAAGAAATATCATTTCACCTTGCGGAGTGAGGTTATATGCTCCTTGAGGAGTGCCATCCCCCTCCTGTGTGCCGGCAACAAAGAACATCCTTTGACCTCCAGCGTACTGGCCTGCTCCATTGTAAAACTCTACTCCTTGTTCCCATTCAGCAATCCATGCTGCATCAAAATCCGCTGCTGTGGCAATCAATGTACCGTTGCCAACATCGGCAGTGTCCAGGAAAGTAGTATTGCCTGAGCCTACAGATTCGTCTAAGACATCTATCAGGAGGTTGGCAAAAATAGGATGGCTACCGTCAACAATATCCATCAGAGGAGCACCCATATCGTCTATCAGAGTTGTGGAATCAATCCACCCCCAGCGGTTACTCCTGGCAAGGTGCGTGCTTGATAGTATCATCGGTGTTGTGATAGAGTTCCACAAAGTTGGCTCATCACCATCGCTATAATTTCCACTGTTGGAAGCTCTGCTTACAATTATCAGGTCCGCACTGTTCAGAGTATTTATCTTGTCGTCATCGAGAGTCTGCCAGTAGTTTCGTTGAACATCAACGTTGTATCCTTGAGACGTAAGAAGGTCCACCCAACCCTGGTCGTCCATGATACCATCGCCGTCGCGGTCGGTATCTTCAGAGACCCAGATGATATTGTAAGTGGCGTTGACCGGTAAAGTCAGGCTAAGTGCTAATACCAGAACTATTGGTATGAATTTCTTTAACATCATACCCTTCTCCTAATTGTTTTAAATATACCCTCTCTACTTTGGCTATAAGCCAAAAACAAGAGTCATTTTCAACAAGAGCGCAGACTTAACACCCACGGTCATTCTTGTCTCAAACAACCTTCAATAAAACAACAAAGAATCTTAACCAAGCTCCATTCTTGTCGAAAGTGAGTCTGTTCTTCGAGCCTGGTTATTTGTTAACCTCCTTGCGGGAATCCATTTTAGAGCTGTTATTTGGATTGTATCAACCTCACTCCAGCTCTTTCCTTCACCTAACATTAGGTGATTGCCCAGGAATCAATGGATATCTTATAAATTTAGAGAACAAGTAGATAAAATTCTCCAAACTCATATATATTTTTACCATATTCCCTATATTTACGTCAAGAATAATATTCTTTGATGTGTTAAAATAGCATTCAGATATTGCGAAAAAGCTATAAGCTTCTTTTTGACAAGGTCTTGTGTTAAGCTACCAGCGGACTTTTTCTTAAAAGCCTCTGTAAAGTCAGATTTTTTTATAAGACTATCTCTTTTATTTATATATGTAAAGCTACAATTCTGATTGTGTCCTGTTTCCTGCTTAGTTTCTTCTTAGCTGGCTGGCTTCTCTGATTCTGAATTTTCCTGAGACTGTTCGCTCTGGGGCTGTTCAGATTCTTCCGGATTTGTAGTTTCACTATCTGTTAGCAAAACAGGATCTTCTTTAGCATTTACTTCTTGAGGTTCCTCAGCTTGATCCGGGGATTCCTGGACTTGCTGGTCGCCTGGATCATCTTGTTCATTGGTGTCTTTTTTCTGTCGAGCTTTTGTTAGTTGCTCAACATCTGCATCAGAAAGAACCTTCTCAGGACCCGTTGGTGTTTTTTGCTCGACAGGCTCATTTGATTGCTCTTCGGCAGCCCACTGGACTCTCCGAAGACTCAAACCGATTTTACGGGAGTCAGTATCAACTTTTAGAATTTTCACTTCGAGTTCGTCATCAACCTTGACAACATCCTGAGGCTTATCAACCTTATGATCGGCCAGCTCAGAAATATGTAAAAGCCCCTCCAAATCCTTTTCAAGTTCTACAAAAGCACCGAAATTCGTTATTTTTGCAACCTTGCCTTTGATTATATGACCCGGGATATACTTTTCCGGTATAGCCCGTATCCAGGGATCTTCGGTCATTTGTTTAATTCCAAGCGATATCCGACGTTTATCTTCATTAACTTCAAGAACGATGCACTTTATATCTTGGCCTTTTTGCAGAGCTTCGGCGGGGTGGCTGTGTTTCCTTGTCCAACTCAAATCAGAGATGTGTATCATACCATCGATTCCCGGCTCAATCTCAACAAAGGCTCCAAAATTGGTTAAACTTCGCACCTGTGCGGTGACGATAGCTCCCACCGGATATTTCTGGGAAGCTATAGCCCATGGATTTGTTTGAGTTTGTTTGAGTCCCAAAGAAATTTCCTGTCTTTCTTTGTCAACATTCAAAACAATCACCTCGATTTCATCACCGAGATTTACCATTTCGCCCGGATGTGCAAGGCGTTTGGTCCAGCTCATTTCACTAATGTGGACCAGTCCTTCTATTCCATCTTCCAGCCGTACAAAAACTCCATAGTTCATTACATTAACGACTGTACCCTTTACTTTCTCTCCAACCGGATAACGCTTTTCGACATCTTCCCATGGGCTGGATGTTTTCTGCTTCAAACCCAGAGAAATTTTCTCATGCTCTTTGTCAACACCTACAACGATACACTCAATCTTCTGATCAAGCTCGACTACTTCCGATGGATGTGATATTCTGCCCCAACTTAAATCAGAAATGTGCAGCAGGCCGTCAAGACCGCCCAAATCAACGAATACGCCGAAGTCGGCAATGTTTTTCACAACACCTTTTCGTAGTTGACCAACTTCTATCTCCTCGAGGATTTTTTCCTTGCTGCTGCGTCTCTCTTCCTCGATAAGTTTGCGTCTTGATATGACAATATTTCTGCCTTCCACATCTATCTTTAGAACCTTGCAGTCCACTTCCTTGCCGATGAATCTGCTGATATCACCCGGTTTTCGGATATCAACCTGTGAAGCCGGTAAGAACACAGGTACTCCGATATCAACAAGCAAACCACCCTTGATTCGCCTTATCACCTTGCCTTTAACAACATCGCCTTCCTTCTTTGTTTCGAGTATTGTCTCCCAGCCTTTAATAATGTCAGCTTTCCGCTTGTTCAACAGTACAAGGCCGCTTTCTGAGTCTGTATCTTCAAGAAGAACTTCGATTTCTTTGCCCTGCACTATTTCGTCAGAACTGTCAAAATCACCGGCATCAACTATTCCCTCGCTTTTCAAGCCGACTTCCACAATAACATCATTGCCTATTTGTGATACGATTGTTCCTTTAAGGATGGTTCCCGGCAAACGCGAGTCCACCTTTTTTTGTAGGGCTTGTTCCAAAAATTCGTTTTCCTGCTCACCAAACATCTCATTGACCTGCTGGTCAAGCTTTTCCTGCGATAAACCTAATTTGTTAATAATGTTTCTATCTACCATAAATCCAAATCCAAGTGTGGAGTCTGTTTATCTGACTTGTTGGCGCCCCACATTTACGCCTGCAAGTCTCTGTACAACGCTGTACAAATGTTAACTGTTAGTTAATCATTTATCCAAACCATTTGCCCACGCAGCAAATGCAATTTATATCAAATCAATATTTTGTGAAAAACACACTAATAACAAAAAAAAGCCACTATTTCAAGAAACTCTTTGGTTTTTTTCTTAAATAGCTTTACCGGAATTACCGCTCTTATCGAGGGCTTCCAGGTTCTTCACGAACTTTTCTATTATCCAGTCCGGTGTTGATGCACCAGCTGTAACCCCCGCAGTCTTTTTGCCGGTAAGTAAGCTTTTGTCAAGATCATCCCAGTTTTGCAAATGAAACGTCTGTTTGTTAACTGACCTGCAAAGCTCCGCCAATCTCCTTGTGTTGGCACTTTCCAGACCGCCGAGAACGAACATTATATCCACTTGTTTGCACAACCGTACTGCTGATTCCTGTCTTTTGATTGCTTCTTTGCATAGCGTGTTGATAACTTTCAACTCACTGAAGTTGCATCGTCCTATAGCACCAAGCATCTTTCCGAAATGCTCCGGGCTTTGAGTAGTTTGACAAACAACTCCTAACCTGGCATTTTCCGGTAGCCTGTCCAAATCGGACTCGTTGGCAATGACTATCACGTTTTTAGCGCAACCCACGACTGCCTGAACCTCGGGATGATTCTCCTCGCCTATGATCACAACTTCGTAACCATCATTCTCAAATTCTGTGGCGATATGCTGGACTCTCTTAACTAAAATACAAGTGGCATCAACAATGTTGAGACCTTTTTCTTTTAACTTTATTATCTGCTCAGGAGCAGCTCCGTGAGAACGGACAAGGACCGTACCTGAGGGTATTTCTTCAATTTTTGCCACGGTTTTGAGCCCGCTTTTTGCCAGTTGTTCCACCATATCCCTGTTATGGATGATGGGACCAAGACTGTAAACGCCCTTTTTTTCCACCAGAGTTTTTTCAGCTACGCGGATTGCGTTTCTGACACCATGGCAAAAACCACACTTTTCCGCAACCAGAACCTGCATCAGATCAAATTTTTAAGGTGAATGAATATTCAAATCTCTACAAATCAATTTAGTTAAAAAAGGCCGGAAGATACAATTTTCTCCTAACCTTATTGTATGGAAAAACTTGTTTTGGGCGGGATTGTACATAAAATTTTCATTAAAATCCACCAAATTCCCCTATTCGCAAAACAATTCGAATACAGTCAACATTTTGCCAAGTTTGTTCTTGACGGATAACTACAAATCAGTTTTATTTGCGGGCGAGAGTGAAGAAAGCAGGGGTTTACTGAGTTTAATGAACTGAAAATAAGAAATAGATATATTAGGGATAGTCGAAAGAAAATACCTTAATTTTCTTGGAAAGGATTAAACAATGCGAACGGTGAAACTTTTAGCAATTATTCTCTTTTGTTCTTCTGTCTTTCTGATTAATGGTTGCAACTCAGAATTAGAGAGCTTACGGATTCAGAATGATGCTCAGCAAAGACGCATAGATGAGCTTCTGTCCGAACTGTCGTCTGCTACATTACAACTGGATCAATATAAGCGGCAACTTGATGCTGCTCAGGGTAAAGGCAACATTGAGATAGAGACATTACAGAAGCAAATTGCCGCACTTGAAGAGGACATAGCTAAGAAGAATGAGTTGATTTCCTCTATGCAACAAAGGCTGCTTGCCGGCGGGGCTGCACTGCCGGTGGAACTTAGCACTTTACTGGAGGATTTTGCCAAAAGTAACGATATGGTTACATACGATTCGGAGCGAGGAATTGTTAAGTTCAAGAGCGATTTGCTTTTTGATAAAGGCAGCGACCAGGTGGCATCTACGGCGGTTGCGGCTGTCAAATCACTCTGCGGAATTCTCAATACTGATGAAGGCAAAAATTTTGATATTATAGTTGCCGGGCATACGGACGACATTCCAATTCAGAAACCCGCGACTCGGGCAAAACATCCGACCAACTGGCACCTATCGGTTCACAGAGCAATATCTGTAAAGGATGTTATGGAGCGTAATAACATAGAACCTAAGCGAATGAGCGTACGAGGTTTTGGTGAGTACCGACCGGTCGCACCAAACGGGCCTAACAAAACAGGCAATGAGCAGAACAGAAGAGTTGAGATTTACATAGTCGCTCAGGGAACATAATTTCCTAATCTCTCAGTGTTCGGTTAAAAAATCGGGGATTGGAAATACATATTATTTTTTAATGGCTGAACGAACCTTAATTATTATTAAACCAGACTGCGTACAGCGACATTTGGCAGGCCAAATAGTTTCACGACTCGAAAGAAGGGGCTTTAAGCTCGTTGCTGCAAAATTTATACAAATCTCCGAGGAATTAGCCAATAAACTTTACATTGTTCATCGCGATAAATCATTTTTAAAAGGTTTGGTAAAGTTCACATCCTCGTCGCCATCGCTGGTTATGGTTTGGGAAGCTGATGGAATCATCGATATTGTCCGCAGGATGATAGGGGCAACTTTCGGCCGGGATGCTGAATCGGGTACGATCCGTGGAGACTTTAGCTGTGCTCAAAGATATAACCTTATCCACGGCTCAGACAGCTCTAAATCGGCCCAGTACGAAATCGACTTGTTTTTCAAACCTGACGAGATTGTTGATTATGAATTAACCAACGCTCACTGGATATACGGAATAAACGATTAGTCCGAAAAATTAACGATTTTTCAATATTATTGGGGGCTATTTAGTTGTGAGGCGGCAGGCCAAATAAGAATTATTCTCTGAATGTCTCGTTGAACCGTAGGTAAAAACAGGTAAAGTCCTTTTTCGCTTGAATTATCGCTTCGTTTATAGTAAAATCTACTATTGAGGCTTACCAGAGCCGATAAAGAAAATATTATGAAAATATAGTCCTTTCAGGGGGACGGATGTAGGGATGAAAACGTTTGTCTTTGCTCTTATATGCCTTCTGCCGGTAATCACATCTGGAGGCGAGATTATCACCGTTGATGACGATGGGCCGGCGGATTTTGATAATGTCCAGGATGCGATTAATAACTCCCAGGATGGTGATACAGTTATTGTTGAGCCTGGCACATATAACGGGAATATTCTTTTCAATAATAAAGCGGTCACACTGACCAGCAGAGATCCGGATGATCCGAATGTTGTCGGTTCAACGATTATTACCGCTGTTTCCGGTTATAGCGTAGGTTTCGATTCTAATGAGGTTAGTAATTCGGTCCTGACTGGTTTTACAATTACCGGTAGGGGAGTGTATTGTTATAGTGGGACCTCGCCAACGATCTCAAAAAATATAATCCGAGATTGCGGAACCTGGGGGATTTATGGGCAGGTAAATACATTCGGAGCAGCTAAAGCCGCTCCTGTTATTTCTGAAAATTTAATATCAAAAAATAGAGGTGGTATAGTTTCCTGTGATGGGCCGATAATCAACAACGTTATTTCGGAAAATGCATATAATGTCCCGGCCAGTATTGGTAGCGGCGGCCTGACTTACTGCAATGGCAGGATTTCAGGCAATATTATTTCATACAACTTTTCGAGTTACAGAGGTGGCGCCTGCTATGAATGCAATGGAGATATTACAGACAATACAATAATTGGAAATACAAGTATCAATGCAGGCGGAGCACTGTGTGATTGCCACGGTAACATTTATAATAATATTATTGCAGCCAATAAAAGCAATCAAAGCGGCGGAGGATTATTCGGCTGTGACAATGTTTTTAATAATACTATTGTGAATAATGTTGCCGGTGACAGGGGAGGAGCTATAAGTCAGTGTGGCGATGTTAAAAATAACATCATAACATACAACAGGGCACCCACCACAGGCGGAATTAATGGTGAGTGCAACAATTCTTATAATCTAATATGGGCAAACCAGGGCGGGAACTATGGTGACGGAGCAATTTTAAGTCCCACTGAAATTATTGCTGCTCCGGAATTCGCGGTCAATGGCGATTGGGATGACAATGGAACTTCCTCCGATGAAAACGATGATTTTTGGGTCGATGGTGATTACCATCTCAAGTCCAAAGCAGGTCGGTGGAATCCGGATGAGCAGGTTTGGGTAAAAGATAGTCAAACCAGTCCTTGTGTAGATACCGGTGACCCTAATACAGCGTTGGTTGCCGAATTGTGGCCGCATGGTAATCGAGTTAATATTGGTGCTTACGGCAACACAGCCCAGGCGAGCTGGTCACTTTCGGATGTGGGAAATATCGCCGATTTGAATTATGACGGCTGGGTGGATTACCAAGATTTGGCCCTGTTTACTAACAAATGGCTTCGTAGTGGGGTTCTTTTAGCTGAAGACCTCGATAGAGACGGTCAGGTTGATTTGATAGATTTGTCGATTCTTCTGGCTAATTGGCAGCTACGTCCGCCGGTCCCGCAGCCGCCAATACCAAATCCGATGACCTGGGCGATGGAACCTTCCGAAATCTCATCTACAGCAATTGTGATGGTAGCGACTCTGGCCACATCCACGGACGAAAGTGGAGTGGAATATTACTTCAAATGTGATACTCCCGGTGGGCATGATAGCGGCTGGCAGGATGGATCGGGTTATACGGATGCAGGATTGGTCCCGGACACCGAATACTCCTATAGGGTTAAAGCCCGCAACAAAGCAAATTTAGTTGAGACCGAACTTTCACAGGCACGTTCTGCAACAACGATTCCTTTAGATACTACGCCGCCAAACCCGAACCCGGCCCAATGGCAGACCGAACCTTACCCGGTTCCGCCATCGTCGATACGTATGGTAGCTGTGACTGCATCAGATCCAAGCGGTGTGGAGTATTATTTCCAGTGCACTTCTAATTCTCAGTACAGTAGCGGCTGGCAGGATAGTCCCGAGTATGTGGCGACTTCACTACCGGAGGGGACACATAGCTTTGTTGTAAGAGCACGGGACAAATCACCCAATCATAACACTACCGGTAACTCAACTGTGGTTACCGTGGATTTCCAGCCTCCGTCACCGGATCCGATGCAATGGGCTCAGGGTGGGGAACCTGATGAAGTCTATCGCGGCGGTGGGAGTTTGACTGGTTACTGGGCCCAAATGACAGCGGCTGAGGCTACAGACGCAAGTGGGGATGTGGAGTACTTTTTTGAATGTACGAGCAATTCCAGTTTTAACAGCGGCTGGCAAAGCTCGACGTTTTATGAGGTCCAGATCGGAAGGAAAAACCAGTTACTGCGTTTTCATGTCAAAGCGCGTGACATCTACGGCAACGAAACAGCATACTCTCCAGAGTTACCGGCAATATAGTAGAAAATCCCTTTGTTTCAATGACCATCTCATTTTCTCGGTAACAAGTTAAGCAGAACATCCGTACAATGCAGATGGTTTTTTGTTTTAATCAATTCATAATCGGCACAGGTTTTTCGCTGAATCCCTGAAAATAGCTGATACAAGTATCTCTCCATGTGCCGGCATCTTTTTCCTGTTTCTTTAATCTGTTTTGTACATGCAGAAATATTTCATGATCGATACTTTTTTCCAACGCCGCCCAGTTTGTTCTCATCTGTTTAACATAATTAACGCCCAGATGATATCTATGACATAGTTCATCCCAGAGAGTTCTTCCTGATTCCATTTTATAATCCCAGGGGACATGGTGAAACCAGAGGAGGTATTTTTCAGGACAGGTTTCGATATTATCAAATTGCTCCCGTAATGGCGAGAAATATTGACTTGTTGCATTGCTTCCGGATGAACTTCTGTCGAATCCCAGTCCGGTTTTGTCGGCACGGTGATAGTAAACAGACGTCCAGTCCAGTCGCCGGGATCTTGAATGATCCGGCGCCGGGCCATAATGAAAACCCGCTTGCATAATATGATGCAGGCCCAAGGGCGTCATATAGTTTATGCAGGCCTGCCAGGAACCGGCCATCATGGATTTGACTGCTTGCACGACACGGGCATCCTTATTTAATGTCATTTTTATCCATTCTTCTGCAATCTGCTCGGCGGTAAGTGAATGGTTCCATGCCAGACGGCCGTAGGCATACCAGTTGGCCTGGGCGAAAAGGTGGCCGCACCAGTTTCTGTCATCACCAATATTGGTTACGCCGGTAATGCCTGTCATTTTGTAGTTATGGAGTGTTCCATCAATTATTTTGGCGACTTCCGAGCCTTGCCCTCTGGCACATGTATCGAATTGAAGATATTCCTTCCACATCGGCGCAAGATAAACCAGATGGGTCGAGTGCCCCAGATACTCCTGTGTTATCTGTAGTTCTATCATCAGGGGCGTTTTTGGCATCGCACCAAATAACGGCTGAACAGGTTCGCGGGGTTGAAAATCGACAGGGCCGTTTTTTGCCTGGACGAAGACATTCGGATGAAACTTTCCGTCCAGAGGTACGAATTCCTTGTAGGCACGCTTTGCCCGATCGTCATCGGTATCTGCGTTATAGACAAATGCACGCCACATGACTATGCCGTTATATGGTTCCAATGCTTCAGCCAGCATGTTGGCACCATCTGCGTGCGTTTTATCATAATCCTGCGGCCCCGGCATACCTTCTGAATTGGCCTTGACCAGAAATCCTCCGAAGTCAGGAATATATTTATAGATTTGTTTTGCCTTGTCTTTCCACCATTGTCTGACATCCGGATCCAGCGGATCGGACGTTTCGAGATTACCGATTCCTCCTCTTCGACTATTCAGTGTGAATTTGGATGAGATTGGAGACGAAAAGTTAATTGAAAGAAATACTTTTATGCCGTATGGCCTGAAAACCTGCGCCAGCTTTGCCACCTTGATTAAATACTCCTCTTTGAGAATATCCGGATTGGCATTGACATTATTGAGTACTGTTCCATTGATTCCGAGCGAAGCGTTCGCCCTGGCATAGTCAGTATATCTGGGATCGATTGTCTCCGGTAATTGATCCCACTTCCATAAGGATTTACCAGCGTATCCGCGCTCAACAGTACCGTTAAGATTGTCCCAGTGATTTAGCAGGCGATATTGAATTTTTGGTTTCGAGATTATATCGATATTTTTCAGGCTTGTTTGAGTCTGGATGAGCCTTAAAAAATGGAACGTGCCGTATAAAAGGCCGATGTCCTCGTTGGCTGCGATAATAATCGTATCATTACCGTCAGCATTTGCCGGTTTTATAATAAAACCTTCGCTGCCCAACGATTCGAGCACACTTGTATCGATTAGTTCTTTAATGATTTCAGTGTTTTCCGGTTTGCCGATTATTATTGAGCCATTTTTGGGATTGGTTTCCGTCACAGAAATCTCTTTGTTGAGCAGCCCGTCTAAACCTCTCTTCAATTCATCCTCTATAATCCGGCATGTTTTTGTCTGGCCTTTAACGATAACAGATGTAATAGATTTTTGATATTCTGCCAACCGATTCGCATCCTCGATTTTTTTGTATTTCATCCAAAGCTCATAGCCGTCATCGGCGTATAGAGGATTATGCTGAGAAAAAAAAGGTATGCACAAAACCAATAGCATACCATAAAGAAAGTATTTAGTTTTCATGTCTGTTCTCCATCAATATATTTAGTTTGCTTCATTTATAAACTTGCGATATTTCTTTTTTTCCTAATAGGCGCGTAATCATCATCGCCGCAACGGTGTCACCGGAGGAATTAATCATTGTCGCCGGTGGATCAACCAGTGTGCCGAGCATCGAGATGATTGGAAGCGCCTCCGGACCGAAGCCGTAGAGAGAGACAATCAGGGCTTCGCCGAGAAAGCCGCCCCCGGGAATACCACTCATTACCACTCCGCATAGCAGGGCCACGCCGATAGCCCCGGCGAACGTATCCAATCCCGAAAAATTCCGTCCGAACAAAGAGAACAGGACCGCGATTTTCATAATCGCCGCCAGGCAGGAACCGTCCATATGGATAGTTGCACCGAGGGGAAGTACAATCTCGCGGACATCTTCGGGAACACCGATTTTTTGGGCTGCACCAAGGTTGGCCGGCAGTGCCGCCAGACTGCTTCCGGTCCCCCATGCGGTTAACGCCGCCGGGGGAATGTGCATCCAGAAGCGTGTGAAGCCCCGACGACCTGATGCGATAAGAGCATAGATGGAAAAACCAAAGAAAAAATAAAGTATCGCCGCGGGATAATATAATCCAACCACTCGGGCGTATGTACCCACCAGTTGCGGGCCGAATACTCCGACCAGATATGCGAAATATGCTCCCAGCCCGATTGGGGCATAGAGCATAATCAACTTTATAAGTTGCCCCATTACCTCGGCACCGGCTACAAGAAATTCCCGAAATGGGCGTCCTTTTTCTCCTGCCGCCTGTGAGGCAAAGCCGGTTAGAATGGAAAAAACAATCAATGCCAGAATATTCCGGCGGGTCAGAAGGTTTGGAAAGTCACCGACGGTAAAAGTGTTGACAATTTTGTTTGCAAAGTTGTCTGTATCCTGTGAAGGCGGCTCGGCAAGCTCCAAAGTTATATCCTTCGCCGGGTCAAAAATTTTTACTGTAAAAAGCATCAGACAGGAGGAAAGAAATCCTGTAATTACAAACACCACCAGCATCAGGCCGGCTATCCTGCCGAGCCGCCTGAGATTACTGCTCGCTGCCACCGCTGAGGATAGAGAAAAGAATACCAGAGGCACTACGGCGGTAAAAAGCAGGTTCAATAGCACATCCCCAAGGGGCTTGAGAACTTCGGCTTTGGGCCCGATTATATAACCCAGCAGGGCACCCGCGGCCACGGCACAAATCAGGATCAATGTAAATCGCCATTGCCTGAGAAATGATTTTTTACTCGTACTTTGTGCCATGCCAGAGATTTTACTAAATTTCAGGGGAGATTGGAAACACAGAACCTCGGCCATAGAAAAATCAGTATTGAGCTATCTCATTCGGATTTTTAGGGATTAATTTTCAGTATTGTCTTTTTCTTGGCGTTTTGCCAGCCAGCCGTAGATGGTCAGGTCTTTTGTGTCCTTGTCCGGACGAAACAGGAAACTCGCCATGTAGCCGACGACAAAGAGTACTATATGGCTATAGACACCGAGCATGTACTTATGGTGGGTGAAGTTAAATCTGCCTAAATCGAGTAGCTGTCTTTTCTCGGGTCCTCCCAAGTCGAACTTAGTACTGGTTAAAAGCGCATAGGCGGTAAAGAGGACACAAGCGGCAATCCCGATATAAAGACCTTTACGGTTGGTACGAACCGTGAAAAATCCCAAAGCGAACAGGCCTGCAATTCCGCCGGAGAAGATTGCATATAGAGCGAAAATCGTACCAAGAATAGCCCCACCCCCAAAATGGACGTACAAGCACGCAATGCCAATTGCACAGATTCCACTGATAGTGACAATAATTTTTCCTATATTCAGGCATTGCTTGTCCGTGGCGTTAGTCTTGAAACGGCGGTAATAGTCTTCGACGCCGACCGCCGCCAGGCAATTCAGATCCGAATCCAGACTTGACATGGCCGCCGAAATCAATGCAGCTAAGATCAATCCGGTGACACCGGCGGGAAGTTGTGACATAATAAAGTATGGAAACACCTTGTCCCCTGTGACACCATCCGGGAGTGTTTGCCCAGTATTGTTGTAAAAGTTCCACAACAATGTACCGATGAATATGAAAAGAGCCCAGACAGGCACGCACAAAAACACCCCCATCAGAGCCGCTTTGACTGCTTTAGAGTTCGATTTTGCCACAAGAAATCGCTGCACTATGGTCTGATCTGTACCGTATTTCTGAATTGCATAGAAGATACCGTTGATTGCCATGACCCAGAACGTCAGGCGTGTGAAGTTCCAATCGTATGGCCCCATACTCATCTTACCGTTGTCCCATGCTGTTTGTAACACAGCCGCAGGTCCTTGCTCTGGTCTGAGCAGTAGCACGCCGGCACAGATTAGTCCGCCGCCGATGAGAATGAATCCCTGGAGACAATCAGACCATATAACCGCCTCAATGCCGCCGATCAGTGTATAGATAATCGTAATGGTACCCAGCACAAGTATCACATAGTACGTGTTCATACCGGTCATGGAAGCCAAAGCTAGGGCCAGCAGGTAAAATACAGAACCCATCTTTGTGAAATGTGCCATCACAAAGGCCAACGAACTATACAAACGTGCGAAGTAGCCGAACCGTTTTTCGAAGTATTCGTATGCGCTAAGCCCGATTATCCGGCGATACATGGGCACAACGAACCAGATAATGACCACCAACACCACAGGCACGGCCAGTCCCTGGACCAGACGAATCCAGTTGCCGCTGAATCCTTCACCCGGATAGGCCAAAAAAGTGACACTGCTTATGAGTGTAGCCAGTAGTGACATGCCCACCGCCCAGGTGGGGACAGAACGGCCGCCTGCAAAGTAGGCCTCCGTGGAGGTCTGCTTCCTGGAGATATGTACACCAATGCACACAATGACGGCCAGATAGAAGAAGACGACAGAATAATCCAACCAATGGAGACTTTCATGTAGCATCTTGATACCTCTCTATGTCCATATCCCGTTGGGCCAGGGGTAACTGCCCGGTTTTATAGTGACATATTGCTCTTTTTCGCAAGCACGCATTTGGACCACACTCGGTGTATATTCGGCGATTACATCGAATTTCTTGTATTGAAGTGCGAGTAGCACAGCTTCCGCTGTTGCACCACCTTCGATAAGTAGCTCATGGATTTTTTCCTTTCCGAGTACCACTTGTACAAGGGCGGCAGTTTTTCTGCGCAGATTTTCGGCCAAATTGGAATTCTGCATGGCTGGCTGAAGAATCGTTATTATTACAATATCTGATACCTTAAAAGCATCTACTACATTTTTTGCCCATTGTCTTATCAGAGTATCATCAGCGGGGGTATTATTAAACAACGTATCCGGCATAGGACAGATGGGAATACCTAAATCGCTTGCCTGGGCAACAGCCTTTTTTGAATTTTCCGATGCACTGCCGCAAATAAACAGCTTTTTGCCTGATACAGTAACTATGTCAATGTTGGATAGTGCTTTGTTGGAAGGAAGTTTCTTGCCGAGAATAGCCCTGAAAAAGTCGGAACCACCCGCCGCCATAGTATTTTCGTCTATGCGCTCGGACCATTGGACCAAATCATTCATGCTTTGTGCTTCTGCGACTATAATTCCATTCTCATGACCGGTATAAGTTTGCCAGGTCCGCAGGTGAAGGGGACAACCATCAGGGACATTTAATAAATCCTCGATCCTGGAAGATTTTACCGGGTATTCCGGGTCTTTGCTGAAATCTGTTTCATGGAGTGGCCGGCCATTAATGAAATATTGCCCATTGGAAATTATTCTCGCCTTAGTCGGATTGGCCGGGGCCAGGATGGTCCTGTTTTTTTGCAGTATTTGCATCATTGCACACAGTTCCAGGGACACATTACCTCTCAGCACGGAATCCACTTTTTTATAATACCACTCAACTGAAGTCCTGTCGTAGTCGGCTAGGGCAGCTTCAATGTCACGGGCCGAATTGCTTTGTCTGTTACGAGTATTGGTATCAACAACAAGTAAATCAGTGGATGTGCTTGTGGCGGTCTTCATCTGTATCTGGGTCGTCAGGCCAAATGTCCGACCTACTGCCGCGATCTCTGCGGCACCGCTGATGTCATCTGCTACAGCAAGTATCATTTTTTGTTCGCGTTCGCTAATATGACGGCGTATTCAATCGCATTTATCATACTGTCCGGTGAGGCAATACCCTTGCCGGCAATATCAAAGGCTGTGCCATGATCGACTGATGTTCTTATGATGGGAAGTCCTAATGTGATATTGACACCGTTGACGGAAGACCATCGTTTATTTTCCCGGTCCCAGATGAAGCCTGTCACTTTCAAAGGGATGTGTCCCTGATCGTGATACATGGCAACGCAGATATCATACAATCCACCAATTGCTTTGGAAAATAATGTATCGGCCGG
>CAZMWN010000037.1:0-18846 GCA_964569935.1 uncultured Pirellulales bacterium | reverse complement strand
GCAGAGTATCAGGATCATAACCGAGTCCGAGTGTCGCATGCGCCTGTGGATCGAGATCAACTAACAGCACCCTCCTGCTTGTTTGAGCAAGAGCTGTTGCCAAGTTTAATGCAGTTGTTGTTTTACCACAACCACCTTTCTGATTGGTTATAACTATTATTCTCATAATATTGCGTTTTATGTATTATGTGAGTCTGCGATACAGCCGCTTTTAGGTTCATTATTCATAGTCGATCCCGATAAGTCGGGATAAACTCATGACCCGGATGAACGGAGCAAACCATGCTGAGAATATCGACCTTTTTGTCTTGCTTCTGTTCAATTAAGTTACCGATCCCTGCTATTTTTATGTTATCGGAAGTCCGCTTAGCACTGTAAGGTATCTTGTGGAGAATGCCTTTCAACGGAGCTTTGAAATATCGCTCCGGCGACTTTTCACCACACTTGAATCTATAAATACGATATCACAGTTGTTTTTAATATTCAAGAGCTTTTAGTACCATTCATTTCGGCATAGCGACAGGGAAGTTGCCGGATTGATTGAGGATTAAATTTTTTTAGATGAGCACTTTTACCGAGTTACGAGTAAAATGATTTTAGGACCAAAATCAGCATAGATTGCTGTTTCAAAGTGATATAATGATAAATAAGCGACCATGTTCGTAGTTCGTTATCTGTGAACGATGAACTGGTAATAACGAACGTAATTAAAGGCAAAAAATGCGAATCGAACACATTGCGATTAATGTTGAAGACCCAGTAGCTATGGCAAAATGGTACTGCCGGAACTTGGGAATGAAGATTATCCGGGAGGGTCCTCCTCCGGTCAACGCTCGTTTTATATCCGATACCGAGGGAAATGTTTTATTGGAGATATATAATAATCCGCCAGACGATGTGCCCGATTATGCTTCGATGAATCCGCTTATATTTCATATTGCATTTATGGTCGATGATGTAAGGGGAATTTGCCTGAAGCTGGTTTCTGCCGGAGCGATGATTGTTAGTGATGTTTTGACAACGCCGGAAGGTGATGAATATGCTATTCTTCGTGACCCATGGGGTATTTCAATCCAGTTTGTTAAGCGAGCCGAACAAATGCTCTGAATAGGTAGCTTCTGGACGAAGGCTCTCAAATCAAGCTCTTGTGAACCTGTTGCTTCAGCAGGTTTGTCCCGTTGTTTCCAGAACGGTCTGCCACAAATAGCCGTTAGGGTCGATTGTTTTCCTCTTTATGATCGTCAGTGGCAATGGAATATGAACGAAGTTTTGATTCCAGTAGCCTATGACCATATTTGTTCTGCCTGAGATACCGGCATGCACGGCGCTTTGCCCGAGCATCAGGCAGAAAGCAGAGTCGTTGGAATCGGCCGGTAAAGAGCGAATCATATAGCTTGGATCAATGTATTTTAAGGACAGAGGCTTTTGGCTGTTTTGAAAATATTTCTTGATTCGCTCTTTTAGAATCAGGCCAATATCGTCATGAAGAATATTACCGGAGGCATCTGTTACAATCTCAGAATCACCGGGTACATTTTGGCCTGCGCCTTCAGCGACCACAATAACGGCATGGTGTTTTCTATCCAGACGTTTTTCAAGAGCACGCAGGAAGCCATTTTCTCCCTCCAGGATAAGGGGCACTTCGGGAATGAGACAGAAGTTGACATCGCTGTTGGCTAATGTGGCATAAGCGGCGATAAAGCCGGAATCTCTGCCCATTAATTTCACCAGTCCAACGCCGTTCCAGGCGCCTTTTGCTTCGGCGTGGGCACTGTTGATAGCGAAACGAGCAGCTTCAACTGCAGTCGAAAAACCGAAAGATGTTTCGATGCCACATATATCGTTATCAATGGTCTTGGGAATACCAATCACCGAGATTGTCTGCCGCCTTTTACTGATAGTACGAATTAATTGGTCGGCCCCGCGGAGTGTGCCGTCTCCTCCGATTACAAACAACAGTCCGATCTGATATTTGAGCAGATTGTCCACCATATCATCCGTATCTTGTGGGCCGCGGGAGGAGCTTAAGATGTCTCCACCCTTGGTGTGAATTTCATCTACCAGCTCCGGCGTTAACTGCATAGGGGGCTGCGGTGCTTTCGATGACAGACCTGCATAGCCATACCGGAATCCGGTGACATTTGTGATTCCATATTGCCAGTATAGACTCAGAGTGATAGTTCGTATAACGTCATTGATACCGGGACACAATCCGCCGCAGGTGACGATGCCGCAGTTGAGTTTTTTTGGTTCGAAATAAATTTTTCGGCGCGGGCCGGCCCGCTCGAACATGGGAAGTTTTTCGGGTGAATCTTTATACAATTCCAGATTTTCCGAATGTGAGTACAGAAGAATCTTTTCGTCGTCTTCGGTAAAATGACTCTTGCCTCGGCATAAGGGAGAATCTATCATCGCCGGCCCAAGGTTATCAATGGCAAGATCGGGCAATTCATCCGGCCTAAGACAATGTGCATCCATTTATATTTTCCTTCAGAGATAGATATTTAATATTTGGTTCATAGTCATGAGTTTATCGTTCATAGTCTATGAACAATCCCGGTTTATCGGGATTAATAATGAACTTGAAAAAACAATCGTTTAGGAATTATCGCCGATTAAGAGTTGTTCTGTCAAAAAGTTTTTATGGCCAATATGGATTGTCCGTATGCACAATAAGACTGTTCAACGGAGTTTTTTATTTTGTGTCTATTAACAAGAATCCGGCCCCGGTTGGATGTGGCTCCTATTTCTCTTCGATAGAAAAGAAGGGGGCAATCAATATCGGTTACAATCAGCCCGGGACCGGTGGTTATTTATGTTTGCGAGCAATGTTATTTCAGTTTACATCTTCATTTTCTTAAGACCTTCCATAGTGGTATCTAATTCTTTGCGTATATTTTCAAGTTTTTCCCTCGGGATATCTATTTGCTCTTGTGTTTCTGGAGTATTTTCACCGGCGTCATTTATTACATACGGTGTGATAAAAACGATTAATTCGTTGTTGGAAAGCGACTTTTCTTTGTGGCTAAACAAGCCTCCTAACAAAGGTATGTCACTTAATCCGGGGACTCCACGTTTTGTAAAACTATCCTGTTGAAAAAGGATGCCGCCGAGCATAAGGGTCTGGCCGTCTCCGACGATCATGTTGGTCTTTGTTTCCATCTCGGTTCTGACCGGCTGCCCGTTTTTCTCATTCGTGGTGAGCTGTGAGAGGATAATATTGATTACCATGTCTACGTCTTTGTTGGGGGTAATACTCGGCCGGACCGCCAGGTTCATTCCGACTCTTTGAAATTCGAAATTCTGCGTCGAAGTTCCGGTGCCCGTTGTTGCCGCCGTGAAGAATGCAACTCTGTCGCCCTTGAAAAAGCTGGCTTCTTCGTTGTCTTCCGTCCATAAAGTCTGTTGGTTGAGAATTTTTGCATCAACTTTCTTTTGTAGGAAATCAAGCAGTCCATAGACATCCGCTGTAATTGTATTTTCAACTTGAGTTCCCTGGTTGCCCCCGGCGCCGAATACAACTGATCCATGTCTGTCTAATTGTTGAAAAGCATTTAAAGCGAGTACTGCGTTTTCTTCCAGAGCACCGAAAGCACTGGCATTCGAGGCCAGTTGAACTCCAAGTGAGCTTAGATTTTTATGGTCAATTTCCACGATGACCGCTTTTATCATTACCTGTTTACCTGGTACGTCGAGTTCGGCAATCAAATTTTCTATATTCGGCAAAAACTCCGGAGGAGAAAGAACGAGAACTGATTTAGTGCGAGATTCCGGTACGAAGCGTATCTTGCCGATGACATTGCTTATCGGCCTTTCAGTATCTGTTGTTGTGCGAGCACCGGCCGAGGACCACCAGGGAGTGTATCCGTCCTGGCTGGTATCACTTTCTTCGCTGCTCGATTCATCCATTGAGTACTGGCTGAGTCCGGTGGCACTGCGGAGAATTTCAACTGTTGAGCCCGCCTCGCAGAACATTGCATTAAGTATCTCGCAGAGTCTTTCCGGATCCGCAAACTTGAGAGTTACGACTGTCGGCACCTCGGCCATCTCTTCTTTGTCGAGTTCATGGACTAAAGCCTCAACAACATCGTATGCTTCGGCAATGTTGCTTACCACGATAATTTTTTTCGTACCGGGGACATCTTCAAAGGTCAGTTGCCCGTAAAGCGGCCCAATAATTTTTTGCTTGTCTTCCTGAGAACCGTAATAAAAGTCGTAATACGACATGCCTCTCTCGGCTTCTTCACTGAAAAGCGTCGTAAGCAAATTAGCCATCTGTGCCGGGTCGACGTTCTTAAGCTCGATTATTCTTGGCTTGAGTGATTCGACATCGATGGGGACGTCCCATTCCGCTATCTGTTTCCTGATTTTTTCCATATTCTCGGCGGAAGCTATAACCGTAACCTGCCTTAGTGCAACATATGATATTACTTTTACCGTATCGTTAGACATTGTTGAGCTGCCCAAACCTCGATAAATATAATAATAGGTTCTGGTTCTGTAACCGCTTCCACCAGCGCTTGAATCACCGTAAAGTTCGTCTAATTTCGCCTTGATCTGGTCAGGGTCGGCATATTTTAACTTGAAAGGTTCCGTCTCGAACTGGCCTGTAGGGATATCGACCTCTAAAATTAGTTTCTTGACCATCTCACGAAGGTCCTCTCTGCCGAATATCATAATTTGTCTTGCCTGCTGAAGAGGCTGGACAAGAACGCTCTTGGTAATTTCCTGCCCGGGCATCTCTGTCAGCATGTCATTGATGCGCTGTGTTACTTCGCTAACATCCACGTATTTGACAGTGATTGTTTCGTATTCTTTTTCAATAGCTTCTTTCTGGTCAAGTTTTGTAATCCATTCTTCGATTTGTTTCATTGCTTCAGCCGGTGCCCTTGCAATAATCCATTTTCGCTGTGGCAATGGAATGAGCACTACCGGCATGTCACTGGTGCCAACCATGGAACTCGATGTTGTGACTCTGAGATTGCCTCCGAACGATACGTTGCTTGCGCGAATGTTGCTGGTATTTCGAGAACTGGTCCGACTTGAGCTTTTATTTCGTGCGGTATTCCTTGAACTGCCTTATCCTGAGCTTTCTTCGCTAATAAGTATCCTTATTAACTGGACAATCTCTGAGGGGTCGCCGTAACGAATTTCAAATATCTGCGGAACTGTCTGCTCGGCTTCAGGTACATCAAAAGTATCGATAATTCCCCTGATACGGATTAGATTCTCAACCGTATCAATCACCAACAATGTGCGAGTACTTTCCTCTGCGCTTAAGTAACCGGACTCACCCAGCAAAGGTTCAATCACCTGGGCCATCTGAGACGGGCTGTAGTTTTTTAAATGAAAGAACTTTTGCACGGTTTGATTCTTGTTTTCAAAGCTTTCGAGCGGAGCGTCAGAAACCAATATCGTACGAAGTGGTACGTCAAGCTTGGTAATCCACTGGCGGATTATTTCCATATCTTCAGCCGTTGCTTTTGCAATTATCCAATTGTTCCTTGGCTCTGCAATAAGAATGGGTTGTGTTCGAGCGGTTCCGATTGTGACCGTAGTTGCTGTTCCGCCGCTGCCGTTTCTTCTTTCCGAGGAACGGTTGCGGTCGGGTCTTTCTGAAGATTGCTGCGGTCGGTCCGGACGACCTTGTTGGGCGGATTCCCTTGGCCTCCTGTTAGATGTCCCGCCCCTTGTATTTCTGCTATTGGAATTGCCGGTTATGCCGCTGTTAGCTAATAGAGTCTGTAAAATTTCAATTATTTCTGAAGGATTGCGGTGGCGAATTTCAAATATCTCTTCCAGCATTTTCTCCGATGCGACCACATCGAACTGTTCAATAATCAGAGCTATACCCATCAGATTCTTGACCGTATCGATTACTAATAAACTGCCGGTTTCCTCATCTGCGCTTATATAACCATATTCACCCATCAATGGCAGGAGAATCTGGCCCATCTGTGCGGGACTGTAGTTCTTTAAGTTGAAGAATTTTCGGACTACCTGGTCTTTATTTTCTATCATCGCAAGTGGATAGTCAGCCAGTATTGTAGGTACTTCTCCAAGTCTTGAGTCCGTTAATGGTTCCAAATAAATTGCATCTTCTGTATGTCTGGCAACGAACCCCTTCATCTTAAGAGCACTATATATCAGGGCCAGAGCCTTACTTCGCGGCAGCCTCTCTGGTGCGTATATAGTCACTTTCGCTTTCATTGCATCGTCTGTTGGGATTATAACCTTACCTGTCCATTCGGTTAGCGTTTTAATGAGATTCCTCATATCCGTGTTGTTCAGGTTCACAGCCACCAACGGATCATTGGGATCTTCAACCTCGTTTGGTTCTGTTCTCTGGCGCGATTGGGCGAGCATATCATCTGTTTCGACCTCATTGGGATCGATGGCTACCTGAGGCTCATTCGAGTCAACCGGACTTTCTGCCTGTCTGGGTTCTGTAGATTCGGCGGTTTCCTGGATTTGTGTCGATGTCTGTTCCGGTTGCGGTACCGGCGGATAAAAACCTACCCTCCAGACAATTAAAATCGCCGCAATGCCTACCACGGTTAATATTATTGATTTTGATTTTTCCATGTAAATCACCTCATTCTATATCATTGTCTTCTGGACTGGCGTCATCGGAAGTTTCACCTGTTCCATTGTCCTCTTGGCTTCTGTCGTCTCGCTCTCTGCGAAATTGGGCTCTTTCTTCCTCTGTCATGTTCTGGAATCTTTCCATTCTCTGCCGTCTTCGTTCTTCCATAGCTGCTCTTTCTTCTTCTGAAAGATTTTCGAATCCCATACCCCCTCGGCCTCTTCTTCCGAATCTTTCACGCATTTGAGACATTTCCTCCTCGGACATGTTCTCAAAAGGCTCTCTTCTGCCCATTCCTCTGTCTTGTGTTCTGTCTCCGGGTCTTTCTCTTCCTGAGAACCTTTGCTCTGGCCCGCTGATCTCATTAGGAGCGACAGGAGGTATTGCTCTTTTCTGTGGTGGTGTTTGAGCTTGAGTATTTTGTTTTTCTGTTTCACTAAGCGTTGATTTTTGATTCGCAGTGTTTCTAAATCTAAACTGTCTTATACCAAGACCAATTCCATAGGAGGCAAAAAGTATTGCGATACATACCAATACAAACGTTATTGTTGTTCCTGACCGTTTCATTTTTATTGACCTCATTTAATCATATTATTGTCCGCTGCGTTCATCACCGCTCTCACCGCCGCGTCTACCGCCGAAAAAACCTCTGCCACCAAAGGCCCTGTTACCGCCAAATCTTTGGCGCATTTCATTTCTTAACCTCTCTCTTTCAGCTTCACTCATATTCTGAAATCTCGTTCTCATATCCTGGAAGTCCATTCTCATTCCACCTCGATCCGGTGTCTGCCCAGGTATCTGCCCAGGTATTTGCCCTGTCTGGGAACCAACTACAACCATTTCAGCGCGTTCCCGGCCGGAACTGCTGGCCTTGGCAGTTCCTCTTTCGGGCTGTTGTTCGGGAGATGAAGCATCAATCGGGCGAAAGAATCTTTGTCTGCCGTTCCATTCTATACTGACCTGTGTTGGCTCAATTGCCACAATTTTCGCGTCTCCTGAAACCGTTTGGCCTTCACTATACCATCTATCATTAATCAATACCTGATTACCGAAGATGGCGCGCACTTCTTTAACGGGGTGTTCTATTGATGCAGGTGGGGTAAAGAGATTATTTTTGGTTAAGCTCTCGGCAATCTCACGGTCTTTTGTAAAATACTGTTCGACATCTTGAACATCAGTGTCGATTTGTTTGAGAGCGGTTTTAACCACGTTTTCTGCTCTTGCTGAGACTGCAAAGAAATCCATCACAAGGTTTAATATTAAGACAGCCAACAATGCCGAAACTCCAAGCAGAGCAATTGAGAATAATTCCTTTTTTTCTTTTAAATATTCAAGTTTCATAATTCGCCTCTCTTACTTCACTAATGTTGATACTGTAAGATCGAAATCGATTCTCTGCTGGTTCTTGGGGTCCACCTTGATACGCATCTCCTCAATCCCAACCAGATAAGGATTATTTTTCAAGTCGGCGAGCAAATTTAATATTTGTCCGAAACTACATTTACCGCTGCATTTCAATCGCAATAATTCATACCCCGCTACCGGGGATTTTCCTCCCGGTACCTCCTGGATAGGCTGGCTATTTATCCTGGCGTTCCTGAGTTGTTCGTTAAGCCTGTCTCGGAATAAAAATCTTTGTGTTTCTTTTTCAACCGGCATCTGGAATACAGGCACGATTGATGTTAGCCCGCTGCGCTTGGCTTTGTTCAGATCGATATCATCCAATTGTTTCTCCAGCGCCTTGGATGATTGTCTTGCCTGGTCCCAGCGTTCATGTCCCTCTAAGAAGAATACAAGTACAAGGATCGCTGCTACTCCTACTGCACCAATCTTTAGTGCTCGTATATCTTTTTGACTGAATTTGCTTATCATAGTCTCTCTGCTTCTCTATTTTGTAAAATTCTTATAGTGAAAAGTTATAGTAAATTTAGTCCCTCTGTTTCTACTATTCCTGGCGGAACCAGAGCTTCTTGCGTTATTAGTAACATTAGAGCCTATGGTGTTTTGGGTCGTGGAGCGCTTTACCTCTATTATATCTGTTCTTTCCTCTAAGCTTTTCTCGAAACTATAAAGTTGGTCGTTGTTGGAGGCCTGGCCGGTAATAGTGACAGGTTGGCCTTTCTTAAAATGAAAGCTTTCGAGCTTTATACCACTGCTTTGACCTCTTCCGCTTCTCTGTGGTCTCTGGTTACTTTGGCCGCATGAAGTGATTTCACTTAACAGGTCTAAAAGGTCAGGTCTTTGTTGAGCGATTACCTTTTTTAATTTTTGCCGCTCCATAATTATATTGATATCAGCTTCCGCTCCGGATGCTTTTATATGTTTTTCGATTGCGCCAGGCCGGCCTATAGTCACAGCGTAAGAAACGATAATGAACAACGCCAGTATCACTGCTGCAGTTGTGTACACAAATTTTGGTGAATATAACCAGTGTTGATGTTTTTCTTTGCCGGCAGGATTGTATACATGCTCAAAAAGATTAAGTTTATCTGTGTTGGTATCAAGTGCTGTCAGCGCGAGGCCTATCGGTACTCTATATTTGTAAATATCCTCAGTACCAAGTTTGTTTTGAGCCGATAGCTTTGCTGGTTCCGGTGGTGCCACTCGTGCATTCAGGCCCGCCGACTTAAGGGCGGAAACCAAACTAACATACGTTGCGCTGCCGTCTGAGAGTACGGTAACCGACAATTTCGCCTTTCGCTCGTGGCTAAATAAATCCACAACGCTCCTGATATCCTGGACAAATCGCTCCGTAGTTTCTGTCTCTTCTTCTGCTTTGCCCTCAACGAAATCTTTTATCCCCATATCAAGGGCCACCGAATTACTCAATTGCCCGTCTTCAACGAGGCAGGCCTGTGTATTCCGGGCTGCAGCGTTGATAATTACTGCATCTTTTTTATTTTTTGAAAAGAGTGTTCTCCAAACGTTTACTACTCCCTCACAGTCTAAAAGTATTTGTGTTGGTTGAATGCTTCTGACTTTATCCACAAACACCTGCACGTTCTGCTTTCTTGATGCGGCCATAGTTATGGCTACTTGTCCATTTTTTATCTGGTCGGTCCGCCAGGCGAGTTCCATTTGCTCTGCAGATAATGGCAATCTGCTCTCAGCTTGTAATTTCACTATTGCTTCGATTTCTTTCTTTTCAACTGCAGGCATATTAAAACGGTAGAAAGCAGTTCCCGCAGAATCAAAGCCGATTACAATAATTTTATTACTGTCATTGTCGAAACGTGTTTGGCCGATTGGACCGGCGGACAAACCGCATTCTGCAGCAAAAGCTTGCCAGTTTGTTTCGCCTGCTGCACTGCTTTTGGTCCAGAGGACCTTCAAAGTGCCGTTGTGTTCTGTAAGTTCCACAGCCCTTAGCTCGTCGTCGGTTTTTGCAATAGCAATTACAGACGGTTGTTCCTGACTGTTATATTCATTGGTATTCATTAATTACTTGCTCCCTGATACCAGTAGAGTATTTTGCATGGACTCGTACTTCTGTCCACCACCGCCTCCGTTTGGAGTTTTGCTCCGTAGGGGCCATTCCTATTAGCAATTGCAACACAGCGGATAGTAAAAACGTTTGATGTTGTGGTTATATAATCCTGAATCAGTTGAGAATCATTATTGCTGATTATGCCTGCATCGACGAGTTCTGAAATATTTTCTATGCCATACATCAAAGTGTCACGATACTGTATGATTGATTGGGCCGTACGTAAAGCTTCGTCTCCGCCGCCAAGCAGAGTGGCCAGCACTATATCCGAAGCTGTGTTGACATTTACTTTAGCTATCGTTTGTTGTGTGCCTGCGTTTGATTGTTCGCTGGACTGAGAAGTTTGTCCTGTTGTTCCGTTGGTTTGACCGGATGTGCCGGTGTTTTGGCTGGATGTGTCGGTAGTTTGCTGCGTACCGGTGTTTGTTTGTCCGGTGTTCTGGTTTGTTTGTCCTCTTGTTCCTGTATTTTGACCTGAAGTTCCGGTATTCTGGCCGGATGTTCCGGTATTTTGACCGGAAGTTTCGGTTGTTTGTTCTGTGCCGGTGTTTGTTTGCCCTGCGGACTGGGAATTTTGTCCTGTTGTTCCGCTGGTTTGGCCGGATGTCCCGGTAGTTTGTCCTGCGTCCGCAGTCGTTTGACCTGTATTAGTACCACTCTTGTCATCCGTATAGCAAGTCAGGTACCCGGCCCATCCGTGGTCTAAAATATCATCTCCATTGTCTGAAGGCGGATTTACATTACCGTCCATTTCGTTATAGTCCAAACGACCGTTTAGGTTGGTGTCTTCTCCGTAAAACAGCTCCTCGGTAACACCTCTGACTAAAAGCAGTTCACGTATTGTTCTAAATGGGCCGTTACGAGATAGATATCCATAAAGCAGATTCTCATAATACCCGCCTTCTACGCCGACTTCACCCGGCATCTCATCGCTGTCACGCCAGTCAATTATCGCATCTGCAATTTCCTCCATCATATTTGGCAATCCTAAAAGCTGCTCCCTTGTAGCAGTATTTATATTTAACTTGCTCGCTTCATCAGTGACTCTGACAGTAAACCAGCATCTTTCCAGGGGAATATCATTAAAATCTATATAGTTATCACTCCAGAGGTCTGTCAGACAATCGGTTTCTCTTTCGTCTTCGTTTAAGATTGCAACAGCTTTCTCGATGCCTGCTCGGCTGGCCCATTTACACCTTATCGATTCCATCCTGGCAAGGCATACTTTCGAATCAAGCTTACTCTTTCGCCCAAGGACGGCAACAATCACCGTGAGCACTACTACTATCCACAGTACTGCTACAAGAACTAACCCTTTTTTATTGCCATCAGTAATCATTTTTCTCAGTTCAATCTTCACTCTCAAATTCTTAGCATTATCTGGTTGTTTTTATTCACTGTTTTGAAGAGCCTCAGCCGTACTGGCTACAGACCTGGTGAGGTTCACAATAAAAGACTCAATTATAGGAATTCCATGATTTTGCGGCTTTGCCATTATATTGACCTCAATCATGTCCGGCAGTGACTCCATATCTTCCGGCCATTCGGCGTACCATTCTTCTCCGTCGAAGTAGCGAACTTCGAAAAGGTCAATGTTCTCGGAAATAGTTGTTAGAATTCCGCCAGGTTCAAACTCTTCGTTCGGATTCGGCCACATCCGCCTCATAAGCGACGATGTTTCTTCGTTTTTAATCAGGTAATATTCCACTTCATATGTGTCACCTTCCGGTTCAGAAGCTCTGGCTTTTGTCCTGTTGTTTGTATAAAAAATGAGATTGCTGGTACTGTACTCTGCCAGGTCTTCGATTGTCCCGATTAATTTTGTGTTTCCCATATTTTCATCGCGGTAAATGTTAGCAAGGTCTCTTGCAATCATGTTCGAAGCAAACCTCACCTCAGAAGCGGCGTTTATATTTATATCCACCTGCTCATTGCTGGCTATCACGGCTTTAAGTGTTCCCACCGCTACTAATGAGATGAAGGCCCCTATAGTGGAGGCTACCATAACTTCTACCAACGTAAATCCAGCTTTTTTTGAATACATATTCTTTATCACTCTTGTGCAGTGCCGGTACTTGCTCCTGCTCCAGCCTGGGCGTACATGCTAACTCCATCCAGCATGGTTTCTAATGTAACGCTATATGGACGATTGTGCTCAAGCCAGCTCACGGTTATTGTTACCAGATAAAGACTATCAATATCTTCATATTGTGTTAAAACTCTCCAGCTATATCCTGGTGCATAGTTTTCAAAACTTCCTTCCGTTTGACCTATTGCGATGAATTCGTCGATTCCAACATAGTCAATCAAGCTGAGTTGCCTATCAATCAATGTTAATGCTGTTTCGTATCGTCTATTGAGTCTTGTACCGGTAAGAGACCTTGAGCAGATGGCGCCTATTGTTAGCACGGCCCCACATAGGATGGTGCTTGCAACGATTGTTTCGACCAGCGTAAAACCTCTTTTTCTTTTTATCCAAGTCATAATTCCGCGTCCAAGTCTATGGTACTGGCTTTTACATTTTCAATCGTACCGGGAAACAATTTTGCTTTACCGGTTGCCGCGTTAATACTCAAGGCATAATGTGTCTTTTCATTACCAATCTGAACTACAGCAGATTGTGCCGTACCATCGGGCAGAAAAAATATTGTTGATAAATCTTCAGTCTCGGTTGCTGTTCCTAAACCAAATGGTGTGATTTGTACATCCTCGAATCTTATATTATCTTCAAACATAACAGGCCTGCAGTAAGGGTCCTGTACTATTACTTCCTCGGCCTGCCCGGTTTCTTCATCGAAGAGTGTTGTCACTAAGTAAAATTCATTATTGAGTAAATCTAAACATAGCGTGTATTGTCTTTGCTGCTCAACTGCCATCATTCTGGCATATTTGGCGGTTAAAAGAAGATTGCTTGCAGCTTTATCCACCTTTAATCTATCATACGTTCCAAATAACATGCTACTACCAAGGCTTGCCACAAGCGATACAATGGCTATTACGACCATCAATTCTATAAGTGTAAAGCCGTATTGTTTTACCTTGTTATTAAATTGTAACCTTGGTTTTGGCATTTCGACCAACTCATCTGAAAGGCTGTAGGTTTATTTATTAAAATCAATGAGCAATATATTCCGAACATTCAGTCATTGTATATGTCCGCATTGTCACCTTCGCCGCCCGCTGCGCCGTCGGCTCCATAACTTATCAAATCATAGCTGCCTGGATTGATTGAACCTTCGGGAATATAGATATAGGGATTTTTCCATGGGTCATACAACTGGCTCGCTTTTAAATAGGGCCCGGACCAGACATCCTCAAGTCCTGAAGGGCATGTAATTAAATCATCAAGTGTACCGGGATATTGCCCGGTATTTAGAAAAAATGCATCTATTGCGGTTTCGATAGGTGTCATCTTGGGCCTTGCCAGGTCCCTCTTGGCTCTGCCGATTTGCCCAATGTATTTGGACCCAACAAGTCCGGCAAGCAATGATATAATTACGATTACAACAAGCAATTCTACAAGTGTAAATGCCTTTCTTCTATTCTTGTTCTGCCTCATTGTATCACCTTTCTTATTAGTCATTTTAATAAAACATTTCTCACTAAACATGGCTCAGGCCACGAAAAACGAGGATATCATATTACTATCAAAATGCACCTCCGCTGAGTGTCATCATTACGATAGGCAGCAGAGTTGCAGCGATTATGAAGCCTATCACCAAAGCCAGAAGCAATATTAAAAGTGCAGGGAAAATCGCCATAAATCTGTTTAACGCGGCGTCTGCTTCAGAATCGAATGTTTCAGCGGCATTGAGTAACATTTCGTCCAGTTTTCCTGTTTCCTCACCAATGGAAGTAATTTGTACGAGCAGGGGGGGAAAATATCCCGACTCACCTAGAGGTTCAGCCAGCGACTCGCCACGTTTGACCTTGTCTGCGACAACGTCAATTTCCCTGCCTAACAATTCATTGCCAAGAGTGTCACGAACTACGGCGAGGGCTTCCAGAATGGTAACGCCTCCTCTGGTTAGTGCTCCGAGCGTTCGTGCAAACCTGCCCACTGCTATCGTTCGTAAAACCGAACCTAATATGGGTATTTTAAGTTTGAAATTGTCCCATTGGAGTCTGCCCTTAGTCTTGATCCATCTGAAAAAGTAGAACAATCCCACTGCTATCAAAACGAGAAAAAACCATCCGGTTTTAGTCATGAGAATGGTTTTGGTAAAGGAGCTTATTCCTAAAAGAATTCTCGTAGGCAAGGGCAGCAAGGCACCTGTTTCGCTGATAGTTCCTAATATCGTAGGCAGTATCCATGTGATTATGATTACTACTGAGACAAGTCCGACGCATAGTACAAAGATGGGATATGCCGAAGCGTTTTTCATGTTTGTTTTTATTTTATCGTCTCTGGTTAATATGCCTGATAATTGAGCTGATGTTTGGTCGAGAATTCCACCAGTTTCTCCGACCCGTATCATTGACAGGTATAAGGGGCTGAAAATTCTTTCATGTTTTTCCATCGCTTCAGAAAGTGATTTACCCGAACTGACTGCATCAATTAGATCTCCGAGCATCTCTTTCATGCCGACTTTGTGCTGCTGCTGATGGATAAGCTCAAGTCCGTTCAGCAGGGGAAGTCCCGCCCGCAAAGCCGTGCTCAACTGGGATGTCATGGCTAAAATATCTTTGCTGCTAACCTTTCGTGCTCCGAACTTCAAGATTTGACCTAAATCCAGTCCCTCCAATAAACCGCCATCGGTTCTCGATGATTGAGCCTTTTCGTCCAATTCTATTACAAAATGACCCTTATTTGTCAAAGCGACAACGGCGCTTTTGCGATCAATCGCTTCCACTGAGCCGGTGACGTGTTCACCTGCCTTATCAACTGCCTTGTAAAAAAACTCGCCCACTTTTGGTTTCTCTTATATTATATATCCCGAACCATACCTGAGATACCTGTCATGTATCACATTTTACTGTTCATCCTCACTTATGCTTTTAGCTACTCTGAGCACTTCTTCAAGAGTAGTGACACCTTGCAGCACTAAATTCATACCGCTGCGCATCATACTTATATGATCCTTGGGTGCCGCTTTTATGAGTTGGTCGGTTGTGGCCTTTTGTGATATCAGTTCCCGCAGCTTTGTGGTCATTCTAAGCAATTCAAATATACCTTTTCGTCCTGACATTCCGGTCTTACCGCATTCATGGCAACCCTTGCCATGATAAAATAACGTCTTAGGACTCACTTTTACTGAGCCGTTTATGCTCTTGAGCATACTCTCGTCTGGTTTATAGGACTCTTTGCATTTCGGACATATTTTGCGAATAAGTCTTTGAGCCAACACTCCTTCCAGCGAGCTGGCTAATAGAAACGGCTCGACGCCCATATCGATCAACCTTGTAATCGCCCCAGGCGCGTCGTTTGTATGGAGTGTTGAAAAAACAAGGTGTCCGGTCAGTGCAGCTCGAATTGCTATATTGGCGGTTTCTGTATCACGTATCTCACCAACCATTACGATGTCAGGGTCGTGACGAAGTATATGACGCAGGCCTGTGGCAAATGTGAGTCCCCGTTTCGGATTCACCGGCATCTGATTAATGCCTTCAAGCTGATATTCTACCGGATCTTCTATTGTTATCATCTTTACTGCCGGGGAATATATCTTTTGTAATGCAGCATAGAGTGTCGTTGTCTTGCCGCAACCGGTCGGGCCGGTAACAAGCACAATACCATGAGTCTTATACAGCAAATGATTGAAGCCTTCCATGCACTCGGGATCCATCCCCAGTTCTTCAAGTTCCAACAATGATGCTGTCTTGTCCAAAAGCCTCAGTACGACTGATTCGCCATATACTGTCGGAACGGTCGAGACACGTATATCGACCCTGCCTTTCCTGCCGGTAAATTCGATATGCCCATCCTGAGGCACAAATCGCTCGGCAATGTTCATATCTGCCATAATCTTAATTCTTGAAGTAATTGCCGCCCGGAGCCTTTTTGAAGATGGCGTTCTTTCCTGGAGAATACCGTCAATTCTGTACTTTATCTTTACTTCTTGCTCAAACGGCTCAATGTGGATATCGCTCGCACGGGCATCAATTGCTTCAAGTATTATCAAGTTCACAAGGTTTACCAGAGACGGTTCTCTGGCCATTTCCTGTAACTTTGCAGGCGAGAATTCTCCGTTGCTAATTTCTTCTTCAATCCCAGCCCGTTGGTCAGCCGGGGCAAGATTATCCATCATTCTTGCCACATTGCTGCCATAAAATTTCAGAATCGCATCTTCCAGTTCTTTTGGGTCGGCATAATATCGACAAACCGAACAGCCGGTTACAAAACGCAGGTCCTCAATAACCTGCGGCTGGAATGGATCTGTCATCGCAACGGCCAATAGCTTGTTATTACCGTTGTTTTCTGCGTTTTCTCCGGAAAACCGTTTCTCAAGCCGTAATGGTAAAATATTGTATTTACTGACTAATTCCGCAGGTACTAATGAAATGATTTCTTTGCTTACTGCAATTTCGTTCAAATCAACTTTTTCTATTCCAACCTGGAGCGCAAGTGCTTCATTCAACTGGGCTTGTGTTACATAACCAAGCTCCAGTAAAATTTCTCCAAGGCGTCGATATTCAACTTTTTGCTCAGCGAGTGCAATTTTAAGGTTTGATTCGTCTAAATATGACTTTTCAAGAAGTAATTCGCCTAATTTAATCTTTCGCCGCAAACCCATTTTTTTCTGATCACCTCAAAAAATATTTATTTACATAAGATGTTAATGTATTGACTATGCTTAAGTTACATCTTACCTCACACCAAATAAGCTGATAATTTACCGCTATATTTTAAAAACAAGAAGGCAACCGTTCATTCAGACGCTTGAGAATAGTGTTTTGTTACAAAAAAAAGCCTTATTTTGGCAAAATATCTTGTCTTCTGCAGACGCAAAAACAGGTGTGTGTAGGCATGCAGTTTTTCAGACTTTTTGCTATTATATTACAATCATAACTTATTAGTTGACAATACTATAAGTATATAAGATGGGATTTTTAAAATAAAGTATTTTTTTGGTCTGTTTGTTTTTTTATATATTTTTGGGACAAATTAACAAAAAATAGCACTCTTTATTAACACAAATTAAGGGATATATTGGGCAATCAACCTAAGCTTTTATACTGCTTTTATTGTTTTCTAATGCTTTTATTGTGAAGTTCCTGATTCTGTTTAAAAATTCAGAACGGGAACTAATAATGTTCCCTAAGATTATTCAATTGAGAGGTCTCCCCTAACCTAATTATAGACAAATGCGATAGTTATCCATTCCTGGTCATCCTGACCCGGTTTGAAAGATTTCGAGATCTAATCTCCGACCGGTGGTTTAGTCGGCTTCAGGAACGATATAGTCCGCCGGATCAAAGATCTCATCGCTTAGTTCCATATATGTAATCTGGGATGGCTTCAGAGCTAACAAACGCTCACCAACATCGGCCTCAGAATCCCAAAAGTAATAACACTTAGAACTATTTTCCATGCCAGAAGAGCTAAACTGAACAGGTACACACAGTCTGGTTAGATACAGAAACTGCTGGCCACTGAAGTAAGTCAATATAACCTTCTTTCTGTTCTCGACTGCCTGGGTGAAGACATCATGATGAACAAGCATAAGAATTCTACTCCCTGATACTTAAAGAACGAATCTGCTTATAATGTATAAGACATTAGTCGTTTTTAGCGCATACCACCTTTCTATCTAATAGGCGTATCCGAACCTTGAATTATTGATTACTTTTATAAAAAAATTCAGAATTTCATAAGAAGTTCAGGGCTTTGAAAAAGAGCTTGATATTTTATTGGGGTGTAGCTACCGTATTAAAAGGTCAAACAAGTAATTCCTTGCAAACGTTCCGTTTGCTTAATTATTTGACGAGGATTGATTTTAATTACGTATAAAAATAGGATTGACGGGACATGAATTCGAAAGAGCTTGAAAGATACACATCTGCAATAACGCTTTCAGATATGGAAATATTTGTATTTCCGGAGCTGATGTATAGCTTAGTTCTGGCTAATATTATGAGCCCGATAATCTGGCAGTGGCGCGAATTGGACTGTTTCAAAAAGCTGGAGGGAAAAAGCAGCTATAAGAAGTTGATGCGACTCAAGCAATTTATTATCGATGAATTTGAATTTAATCTTGACCTTGAAACCTGGGGTCTGACAAGTCAGGCTACAGAGCTTAGACGGTTTGAGGATTTTATTTCGCCTGATGATATAGCTAAAAGCAACGCTTTGTTCGGCTATCAGGGTGATAAATATTATTTTGATGTGGATATTCGCCGACATTTCGGGCTGGATAAATATCATAGCGACATTATCCCATATTGGAAGACGGAAACCATCGAGGCAATGAATGCTTTTCGTTTGAAGGAAGGCTACAGTAAAGCGGCCGGTGAGTGTGTATCACTTGCCGCCCTGTATGCTGCCGCGGCATTTGTCGTATGCGAAATTCCTATTGATGATATTTACATGATACTTACGCCGCTTCACTCGCAGAATTTCATCGACATACAGGACGGTGTTTTAACTAATAACAGAAGACTCGTCACAAAAGCAATGTGGTTCAACGGCACCGCCATCTCCGATAAGGCGCAGCGGGCACTACGTAATGAAAACATCACGGTTGTGGCTCATCGCAGTGGTTATGTGCATTGCCTGTATAAAGATGCTACTATAGACAAGCAACGGTATCTGGATTTTTGCGGCAAGCTTGAT